>NZ_JBFTHK010000051.1:0-39024 GCF_056394205.1 Arthrobacter sp. 10T413_2
ACAAGAACGCCTACAACTCCAGCGACCACCGCACACACGCCTTGACCGGCTGGCTAGACTTCTACAACCACCGCCGCAACCACAGCGCCCTCGGAGGACGACCACCCATCAGCAGATGTAACTAACCTCTTGGCTGAGTACAGCTAGGCTCCTCCTATGACCGCTGAGAGCGCCGTCCTCGTTGCTGCCGAGGAACTCCTGGTGCAGCGCCTGCAGCCGGCCATTTTTAACCACAGCGCCCGGGTCTTCGAACTTGCCCGAGCCATCGCGGCGCATGAGGGTTGCCCGGTTGACGTTGCGGCTCTGCGGATCGCTTCGTTATTCCACGATGCCGGCACCGCGGACGAATATGACGGCCCGCAGCGGTTTGAAGTCGAGGGTGCGGACGCAGCTGCGGCCTTCCTGAGCGTCCAGGGATGGGACGCTACCCGGGTCGACTCGGTGTGGGAGGCCATTGCGCTGCACACTTCACCTCAAATCGCTGAGCGACGAGGCCCTTTGACTCGCTACCTCCGTCTTGGCGTTCGGGCCGACTTTGGGGACGGCACCCTGCTGCCTCGCGCGGAGGTGCATCGTTCTTCGGCTCAGGCGAGGTATCCCCGACTCATGATCGAGCAGTGCTTGGGAGATGCGGTTGTTCAGCAGGCATTGCGCAACCCCGGGAAGGCGCCCCCGGCTTCCTGGCCCGGGGCGCTGCTGGAAGCTCATCGGAGCGCTCCTCGCCGCCAGGGCATCAACCCGGCTTTCTAGCCGCAGACCGGAACAGCCGGTCATTCCCGCCCCGCATCCAGCACTGCAGCTCTCCCCTTCGCTGGCGCAGAATGCATCAGCTTGAGCGTCGGGACGACCCGCGGCGACTGTTTCCGTTGCGAACCTGCGCGTCACGTTTGATGATTAGTGAAGGGCTTCCAGGGAACTGCCCGTCGGTGTACGCCCTGCGCACCCTCCAGGACGGTGAGAAGTGAGTGATCGAAGCCAGGTTATTGGGTTCTTGGTCCACGACAACGTGACGATGGTGGACATTGCCGGGCCCGCTGATGTGTTTCACCACGCAAATGCGTTCGGTGCCCACTACGAGACTGTTTTAGTTTCCGCCGACGGCAAAGCCAAGCGTGCTTCCAACGGACACTATTTGACCGCAGAGACTGCAGCTGGACGGACGGGCGCCTTGGACACAGTCATCGTTCCGGGTGCTTACGGGATGGTGGCCAAGCCTTTCGAACAGGAGCTGGTCGAGGCGGTTTCCGCCCTGACGGATGATGCCGGCAGGATCGCTTCCGTCTGTACCGGCGCCTTCCTCCTGGCGCACAGGGGCCTGCTGAACTACCGCAACGCGACCACTCACTGGACCCAGGTCGAGCGGTTCAGCAGGTCATATCCGCTGGTACGCGTCGTCCCGGATGCGCTGTTTGTGCAGGACGGGGCGATCATCACCTCCGCGGGTGTCAGTTCCGGGGTGGACCTGGCCTTGTTCATAGTTGAAGACGACTACGGTCCCGACGTTGCCCGGGCCGTCGTCCGTCAGATGGTCATTTTCAATCAACGGCCGGGAGGTCAATCCCAGCGCCCGGTCGCGGTCCGCGTAAGCGCTCCCCGTGACCACGTCCTCCGAAAGCTCTTGGACCGTATCGCCGCCGATCCCGCTGCGGATTACTCAATTGGCGCCATGGCCGCCATGACCAATCTCAGCGCAAGTAGCCTCACCCGGCGATTTCAAGAGGCAACCACCACCACCCCCGGTCGATACGTCGAGATGGTGCGCATCGAAGCGGCTCAGGCAATGCTCCAGCGGGGAGCCACTGTCGCGGCAGCCGCAGCCGCGAGCGGTTTCGGAAGTGCCGAAACGATGAGGCGGGTCTTCACGCAGAAGATCGGAATGAGTCCCTCGCTGTATCTGGAACGCCTCACCACCTGACTCTGACGCAGGCTGACGCTATCTGCGGGGTAGTTGACAGCATTTGCGGGTCCGCCGACTCCATCCTTGATCAATGCTGGATACATCCGGTCCAATCCGGTGTATCTACAAAAAAGGAGAAGGTCATGCCCTTCGTAAATGTCAAGCTCGTCGACGGCGTCTTCACGGAAGATGAAAAGCACCGGATGGCGGCTGCCCTAACTGACGTCATGGTCAAGTTCGAAGGATCTGAAGCTTTCCGCGAGGTGGTCTGGGTCCTCATTGAGGAGCTGCACACCGACGGCTGGCACATCGGCGGTTTGCCCTTCAGGGGACCGGCCAGCCTGATGGACGGACTTGCCCGTTCCAAGAGCCTCTACGAGTCCATCGATGGCCACCCGGTTACTCGACCGGAACTGGCCGAGAAGGCCCCCGTCCAAGAAAAGTAACCCCAACTACAGGAAGACCAATCACATCACTCCGTTCGGAGATGTGATGGCGGCGGGAGAGCACTCGTTCTCTGCCTTCGAGACAAGGAACAGAATCATGGGCTTCATCAAAGTCGGCACCGAGAACACCACAGACATCGAGCTCTACTATGAGGACCACGGCACCGGCCAGCCGGTTGTCCTGATCCACGGCTACCCGTTGGATGGTGGCTCCTGGGAAAAGCAAACCGCAGCCCTCTTGGATGCCGGGTACCGCGTCATCACGTACGACCGCCGAGGCTTCGGCAAATCCAGCAAGCCGACCACAGGCTACGACTACGACACCTTCGCAGCCGACCTCAACGCCGTCCTCGAAACCCTGGACCTGCAGGACGCCGTCCTCGTCGGCTTCTCGATGGGCACCGGCGAAGTTGGGCGCTACATCGGCACCTATGGCGAGGCCCGCGTAGCCAAGGCAGCATTCCTTGCATCCCTCGAGCCGTTCCTGCTGCAGACCGACGACAACCCCGCCGGCGTTCCTTCCTCGGTGTTCGACGGCATCCGCACCGCCGCCATCGAAGACCGCTACAGCTGGTTCACCAACTTCTACAACAATTTCTTCAGCACCGATAAGTTCCTCGGGAACCGCCTCAGCGAGGAAGCGCTGCGCAATGCATGGAACGTCGCCGCCGGCTCGTCCTGGTACGCGTCCTTCGCCGTCGTCGACTCGTGGCTGGCGGACCGACGTAGAGAAGGTCACCGTGCCGACCCTGATCGTTCACGGAACGGACGACCGCATCCTGCCGATCGACTCGACAGGCCGTGAGTTCACCAAGCGATTTCCGTCCGCCGAGTACGTGGAGATAGAAGATGCACCGCACGGCATGCTCTGGACGCACGGCGCCGAAATCAACGAAATCCTGCTCCGCTTCCTGGCCAAGTAACCACCCCGCCGAAGTGGCGTCCATACATTGCATTCTCAGATGGCCTGCCAGCTTGCAGGTCGATCCAGCAAACCCCGGGAGCGAAATGACCGTCACGAAAGGTGCCGGCCCCGTCTACCACGTGACGGGCAACCAACTTCACCTAGACGAGAACCATCTCGATAGGGCGGTGGAAATGGCCGTGCAACAGGCCATCGCATCCGGGGGCAGGCACGGCATCCTGGTGACCCGGCACGGGCCAGGCTCATTCACTGTGGCTGTAAGCGACGAAGTTCCCTACGGGACGACTCAGGAACGGGAACGCCACTCCCGGTAACGCCGCCCGGCCGACTCACTCAGCCACGGGCGTGACGAACCAGGGAGTGTGACACCCCTGCCGGCGGAGCCTTCTACTGCTCGTCGCGGTCCCACATATTTGAACTCTTGAAAGGAGCGCAGAAAATGGACAAGTTCTTGCGTGAGGACGAAGTCACGCGATGGATGGATCGATATTTACAGGCCTGGAGGACAAACCGGGTGGAGGACATCTCCACCGTGTACACCCCGGACGCCGAGTTCCACGAACGGCCATACGAGACCGATTGGAATGGTCTGGACGAAATTATCGCCGGATGGAAACTGAGGGCAGGGTGGCGTGGAACAGACTCTTGGACCTTCGGCTGGAAGCTCCTTCACCTTACGGGAGACACCTTCGCTGCCCAGGGAACGGGCATCTATCCCGCTCTTGGAACCTTTGACAACCTTTGGGTGGTGACCCTCAACGCGGACGGGGCGGCAACTGCACATTGGCAGTGGAACAACCAGGTCGCACCACCTGCCGGTGATCCACTCCCTGTCTGAGTACATACGCGGCCGCCTGGGGCCGCCACTGATCCGATCTACCAAGGAAATAAGCCATGACCAACCTCAACTCCAAGACCCTGGTCCTTCTCGACCATCCCGATCTCAGCCGGTCTCGCGTAAATCACGCTCTGGCCGCCGCCCTGGAGGGCGCACCCGGGCTGGCGGTGCGCGACCTGCGCCGCCTGTATCCGGACGGCAGGCTCGACCTCACGGCTGAAAGGGCTGCGGTGGAAGCGGCGGACAACATCGTTCTGCAATACCCGACACACTGGTACGCCCCGCCTGCCTTCATCAAAAACTGGCTGGATGAGGTGCTGGTCCGCGGCTGGGCCTACGGCACCGGAGCACCTGGGGCACTGGCCGGCAAAACACTGCGCGTCGCCACCAGCACAGGGGGCACCATGGATGCCTACTCCCCGGACGGCTTCCACGGATGGAACTACGCCGACATCCTCATCCCTCTGCAAGCGACAGCACGCCGGCTCGGAATGCAATGGCTCAGCCCCTTTGTCCTGCACGGGGTACGCGACCTGACGGATGAACAGCTGCAGGACCTGGCCCGGGACTACCGGGGCCTGCTGGAGCCAAGCTCCGTGCCCGAGCACGTGTAGTGACACAGGTGCCCACCGGCCCGGGTCAGGTCCAGGGCGGGTGGGCACCTGCGGCTCTGGCTGCCTTCGTCTTCGTAGTCGTCATCGTCGAAGTCCAGGCGCGTCAGGGTCGCGTCCCACAGCTCAGTCGACAGTTGGCAGTACCGGCTGCTGCTGAAACTCAGCTCGCGCACCCGGTTGTCCCCGATGACCTCTCCGAGATCCTGCACGGACGCCCTCCCATCGCTGCGACTCGTGGCTCAGTGAATCACATGGGGCCGCCACGAACGCCGCGAAATGCTCATGTCGACCGCTCGGATAGGTTGTCCGGATTCATCGACTCTCTGCGTTCTGCGACACGAGATTGTCCTCGAAGGCCGCCGAATGGATTGTCCGTAGACTTGGTTGATGATCGCGGAGGCGGCATTGATCCGCGAGGCGGCCGACGCGATCGCCGGCTGAGACCTGCTGCTGCGGCGATGGCCGAATGCCAACTTGCATCGCGTCGGACCACCTCGCGGGGCGCGCGATTATCCCGTTCTAACGGGCCTCGCACAGAATGATCGCGGAGGCTTCCGCGACATGTTCGCGAAACCCCTCTCGATCGGGCGAGAGGTATTTCCAGCCGGTTGCCGTCGCGTGCAGAGTCTCGGCCACGGTTCGAGAGTCGTCCACGGTTTCCGATGAAGCTCGTATCGCGGCCGCCAGCTCGCCGATGAACTGGGCGCGCGACTCGGCGAATGTCGCGGCAAGCGCAGCAGCGTTTTCTCGTCCGACAATCGACAAGTCGGAAGCGCTTTCTCCAGAGCCCGGACCGAGCCATTCGTCGAGCGCGCGTGCCACCCGGTCGCTGATGCTTCCGCCCCCTTGTGGCGCGTCCTGAGCGGCACGGAACGCCCGGTCGAGTTCTTGGCGCACCGAGAGCAAGAGGACCTCCTGCTTGTCGGAGAACTGCAAGTAAAGGCCCTGCCGTGACATTCCGGCCGTAGCCGCGAGATCGCTCATCGTCGTCTTCGTGAAGCCGTGCTCCCTGAAGACGCCGAGGGCTGACGCCAGGTGCCGCGGGAAGATGGGCTCACCTCCCGCGAGCCTAAGGTCGCCGCATACTCCTGGACAAGGTCCAAAGAGCCCCCTTGTGCAATGGCGAACGTCATGCCACAGTGCGCCCATGACTCAATCCATCGATGCTAAGGTCGCGCGCAAACTCAGCACAATTCCAGTTCGTGTGTGTCGCCAAATGAACGCCACCGAGTATCAGGTTCGCGTGGCCGAGGTCCTCAACCTTTTTGACATAGAAGCAGTGGGTGACGAAACGGGTGTGCACTACGGGGGCGAGGGCGTTGCGCTGGAAGATCAGGCTCTACTCGCGGCCATTCGCGTACTCATTGGAAGGCGATTCGGCGTCCCGGATGATCTACAGTAGCCCGACAGTAGGTGCCGTTCGGATCTAGTGTCGCCTTCCTGGGTCTTGGTCCAGGCGAAGGGTGGCATCGGTTGTTCCAGCCGTCGCACCGGTCCTGAATCAAACTGCAATATTCACCTGACTTGGGCCATAGGGGATCCGCCGGTTTCAACCCCGCAGTTATACCCAGCAATAATTGGGACAGTGTCGCAGGGCGGCACCGGTTTCGCTGACGATGACGGGTTTGGGTGCCCCCGTCGGACGGGGTGGATGTTCACAGGCGGCCGAGTCCCTGGCTCTGCGAAGGGAGTAGGCGCATGATTGCAACGGATCTCGACCCGTTTGAAGTCATCGCCCTCGACATCGCACGGGCTAACACATGCCGGGACGTGCTACGCTCCCCCACACGACCGCATGTAAGTCGCAATCACTCAGGAGGTTCGCGGTGCCGGACACAACCTGTCACATGTCGATCTCGCTGGATGGCTTCGTCGCCGGACCGGACCAGAGCCGCGAAAACCCTCTGGGCAAGCGGGGGCTGGAGCTGCACCGCTGGCATATCGGCGACCCGCGAGCCAACCATGCCGACAAGGTCGCGAACGAGTGGCTCATGCGCCCGCGGGGCGCGTATGTGATGGGTCGGAACATGTTCGGCCCGATCCGCGGGGACTGGGATGAGGAATGGACCGGGTGGTGGGGAGCCGAACCGCCGTACCACGCACCGGTGTTCGTGCTGACCCATCACGCACATGACCCGATCCAGATGGACGGCGGGACGACCTTCCACTTCATCACCGAGGGCTTCGACGCGGCCTACTCCGCAGCGTGCCAGGCCGCCGGGGACAACGGCGTGGACATCGCCGGCGGGGCCTCGACCGTCCGCCAGGCACTGATCGCCGGTGTGATCGACGAGCTCACCCTCGACATCGCACCGGTCCTGCTCGGTTCGGGCGAGCGGATCTTCGACGGGGTTGAATCCTTCGGCTTCGAACCCGCCGAGGTGCTTCACTCACCGCTGGCCACCCACATCCGGTATCGCCGCGTCGGCTAATTCCGTAGGCGCTGCCGGCCTCCTGCGCAGCATCGTGGAAGAGCGATCAGATCGTCGCCGAGCTCAAGTCGATTGCGGACCAGAGCCGGGATGGGAGAACCTGGATCTCAGCCTCCGGTCGGTGCTGCACTGTGCATCCGGCTTGATGGACCTTACTCCCAGTACGCATACCGTTGGGGCACCCACCGGAAGTACCGGGAGGGTGACCTGGAGAAGTACATCCAGCAGGTGGGTTTGATGCCAAAGGAGGACAAGCCATGCGTACGGGAGCGGAGGATCAATGCAGGCGGACTGGACGGCCGGGGCATTGGAGTCATCGACGGCTGGAACGTTCGCATTACGATCACTGACTACGGTCAGGACGCGCGTTTGATGAGCCCCCGGGCGTAGATTAGGTCCGTGACAAAGAACGTCGCTTTCGGACAGTACCTACAGGCCCGCCGTAAGCTTATCCGGCCGGAAGACGTCGAACTGCGCAGCTACGGGCGCCGCCGGGTTCCGGGTCTCCGGCGTGAAGAGGTTGCCGCCCTCGCGGGCATCAGCGTGGATTACTACGTGCGCCTGGAGCAGGGGAAAGACCACCACCCATCCCCGCAAATACTGGACGCTCTCGCACGCGCCTTGCGCTTGGACCCGCCCTCAACCGTCCATCTGCACCGGCTCGCGCAACCGGCCCTGCAGACCCTGGCCCGTCCAGCGCCGACCGGGGTGGCGGAAGGCCTGTCGCATTTGCTGGTCACGTTGGCCCATGTTCCCGCCTTTGTTCAGGACCGCTTCATGAACGTCCTCGCCGCCAACCCGCTGGCCGTTGCCCTTTCCCCTAGAAACGAGCCGGGAACGAACGTGCTGCGGGCGGCTTTCCTGGATCCCGCCGAACGGGAGCTCTACGAGGACTGGGAACACGTCATGGAGGATGCGACCGCGGGACTCCGCGCATCTGTCGGGGAGCGCGTCAACGACCCGCAACTCGAGGCGCTGGTCGTCGAGCTGTCAGAGCGCAGCGCCTACTTCCTCCAGCTTTGGGGCCGCCACGACGTCCGCCCCAAAGTGGCGGGCAAGCGTCTGCTGCATCACCCGCTGGTGGGCGAACTCGAGCTCTTCCACGAGAAACTGGCCGTAACAGGAACGGACGGTCATCTGCTGGTCATTCATCACGCCGTGCCCGGCAGTGCCTCCGAACAGGCACTGGAGCGCCTGGCCCGGACACTCCCGGGCAGGACCTGAACCCTCAATTAACGGCAGCTCTGAATCACGCCAAGGGTAGCCCGCGCATTCATATGAATCACGGGGTTCTCGCTGTCTGATTCCGGCGGGAGCACACTGGATTTCGGAGCTGCCCGTAACCCCCTGCTCCTTCAGGTTTGCAGCCGAAGGACGCCGGGCGGCTCCTATGAAAAACACTTCTCGACCTGCCGAAAGAAGAACAACCCAATGGCAAGAATCACCACCGGATTCGGATTCCGCTCCACCACCTCCGATGTCACCGAGGGTATCGACTTCACCGGAAAGCGCGTCATCGTCACCGGCGGCGCCTCCGGCATCGGAGTCGAAACAGCCCGCGCGTTCGCCAACATCGGTGCCGAGGTCACCCTGGCGGTGCGCAACGTCGAGGCCGCGAGGCCAATAGCCGAAGAATTGCGCGCGTCAACAGGAAACAACAACATCTTCCTGGGCCGGGTGGACCTCGCTGACCTGACCACCATCACCGAATTCGCCGACGAGTGGACCGGCCCGCTGCACGTGCTGGTCAACAACGCCGGCATTATGGCCCTGCCCGAACTCGAGCGGACCCCGGAGGGCTGGGAAATGCAGTTCGCCACGAACCATCTGGGCCACTTCGCCCTCGCCCAGGCCCTGCATGGAGCCCTCGCCGAGGCGGGGAACGCCCGAATCGTGTCCCTGAGCTCCAGCGGACACCTGTTCTCCCCGGTCATGTTCGATGACCCGCACTTCAACTTCGTCCCCTACGACGCGTTTGTCGCCTACGGGCAGTCCAAGACCGCCTCAGCCCTGTTCGCCGTGGGAGTGACCATACGCTGGGCCAAGGACGGCATCACCTCCAACGCCGTCATGCCCGGGGCCATCGCGACCAACCTCCAGCGCCATACCGGAGGGCTGCGCACCCCCATCGAACGCCAGAAAACCCCCCAGCAGGGTGCCGCGACCACCCTGTATGTGGCGACCTCCCCCGACCTTGAGGGCATCGGCGGACGCTACTTTGAGGACGTCAACGAGGCCCGCGTCGTGGACCACCGCGGCCCCGACTACACCGGAGTGGCAACCTTCGCACTCGATCCGGCTAACGCCGAGCGCCTCTGGGACCTCTCTGCCGGACTCCTGGCCCGGAAGACTGCGTGAAACCATCAACTACTCCACGCAGAAAGACAATGACATGACCGGCACCGCCGCCACACCCGACGCAATAACAACCACACCAGCGATCACCCCGGGCATTGCCTCGGAACGGAGTGTCGGCTGGGTCGGCCTCGGAGACCAAGGTGCCCCCATGGCACGGGCCATCGCCGAGGCGGGCTTCGAACTAAACATCTGGGTCCGCCGCGAGGCATCCCTGGCCGCTCTCGACGGCCTCCCTTACGTCCGGCACGAGACCCTCGCCGCGCTCGGCGCGGCCAGCGACGTGGTCGGATTGTGCCTACGCGAGGACTCCGACATCGAAGAAGTGCTCACCGCCGGCGGGCTGCTCGGAGGCTTGCGGCCGGGCACCATCCTCATCAACCATGGCACCGGACTTCCCGGCTACGCCTCCGCCATGGCCAAGCGGGCCGCCGAAACAGGGGTCCTCGTCCTGGATGCACCGGTCAGTGGCGGTCGCCCCGGCGCCGAAGAACGCCAACTGACGACCATTGTCGGCGGCCCCAGCCAGGCGCTGGCCACGGTCGGGCCCGTCTTTGACGCCTTCTCCAAGAAGGTCTTCTACATGGGCGCCGCAGGGTCGGGACAGACCGGAAAACTCATCAACAATGCCTTGCTGATGATGAACCAGAAGAACGTCCAGGACATCCTCGCTCTAGCCAACAATCTGGACCTCGACCTCGGCGCACTGACGGACCTGCTGCTCTCCGGAACCGGCCGCAGCTTTGCCCTCGAGGCACTCACCGGCGCCGTCACCACCATCAATGCCGACCACCTCAGGGTCCTGCAGATCATCGACATGGACATATTCGCCGGGGCCATGACAAGCCTCGGCCAAGACGTCACCGCCATCGACGACTACGCACGCGCCGGCGCCAGCGGCCTTCCCGCCGCCGCCCACCTGATCGCCAGGGTGACTCACCCCTAGCCGATGAGCGCAACGAAGGAGCAAAACAGGACAGCCCCGGGCCGATTACCGGAGCCGGGGCTGTTCTTGGGTGCTTAGGAGTCGGTGACGCGGCTGTCACAGTTCTGCAAAACCCGGTTCTGAGCCCGCCAGATGACGTTGTAGAGGTTGTATGGCGCCACGTCGTAAGTGTCCCAGGGCTGGCCGACACGGGCGGTCCAGTCAGGGATTTCGCCGCAGCAAATGCGGTGCCCAAAGGTGGCGAACAGGTGCGAGGCAATGGTCTGCTGAATCATGGAGTGCCTTTCCATTGTCGCCAGCCCCCGAATGGGGCTAGCGTCTGCACGCGCTCATAACGTGCATCCTGGCGCGGCCAGGTATGAGAACACCCCAACGCGTCACGGCCTGCCAGCAGTTCCGCCGCCGTCGTGCGCAACAGTCCGGCAGCGGAAGCACCAGCATCGGCGGGATGGGGACGTTCAATGGCGAGGGGCTCCGGGAGGGGAAGTCACGGCGGCGGGGTTTTCAGGGACGCGAGTATGCCTTGGATCATGCCCTTCAGGAATCGCTGTCCCTGGCTGCTGGGGTGTTCGTGGTCCGGGCCCAGGAGGGGAGAGTTGGGCCCGGCTATCCAATGCTCCGTGATCGGATCAACAAACTCTGCGCCTGCGCCCAGGGCAACTGTCCTCTCCTGGTCACGGATTACATCAACATCCGCCTTCACCGGCTCAAAGGCCGTGAGGGGGCCGATGACGATCCTGGCCGCGTGGGGGGCCAGGGTTTTGCTTGTCGAAAGTGCATCCGCGACGGCGGCTTTCAAGGCCGCCGGATCCTGGCCTGCGTCGTTGTCCGAGCCAAAGAACACGACGATGTCTGTCGAGGCATTGAGCGTGGCGGCGATCTGCGACCCGAACGTCTCCCCTCCCTCGCCGGGGGCAAGGTAGCCTGCACCGTTCTTTGCCGCGTTGATGATGTCCACCGGGTGCTGCCCGGACTGCAGCGCCTGGCCCAGTTGGCGAGGCCATGCTTCCTCCGGGGAGGTACCGAACCCCGTACTGAGGGAATCGCCAATGACCACCACGCGTTCCGGCGTCGTCCTCCGAGGGGTCTGTGATGGGGCCGGGGCGGGAGTGCTCTGCTGCTGGCCCGCTTGGGCCAAGCGGTGGTCGGCAGCCGGGGCACAGGCAGCGAGAGCGCAGAGAACCGCCGACGCACCGAGAGCGGTTGCCAGGGTGGACCGGCGGTGGCCGCTGAGGGTCACAGTGGCTCCCAGATAGCGTCCCCGGCATGTCGCTTTGCCATGGTATCCAGAATAGACACGGGTCGATTCGGTAGCTACCGCACGGCAAGGAACCCCTGTCAGTCGCACTGACAGGGGTTCCTTCTATTTGCGGCCCCGGCTCCGGGGCGCCTGCTCAGGCCCCTCCGTCGAGTTGCTCCATCTCCAGGCACGCGTCCTCGTAGGAGACCTCGCCGTTGCGGAAGGCCTGCTCGAGTTCTTTGGCTCTGCGGCGCGTGTAGGCGGTGCTGACTGTCCCCGTGACGCCGGCCTCGAGATAGTCGAGCCGGGAGTGGGCGGACCGCTGCTCCCGGGCGGTCAGGTGCCGGTGGATCGACGTGAGGAACCAAGCGCCAGGATGCAGTAAACGCTGTGCATAGGCTCTGGGATCGACTAGGTACATGTTTCCATGGTTCAACTCCCACCTGAGAAGACCATGAGTGTCGTCTGGGTGATCGGGGCTGGCGGTGCTTTCCCGGAACCCGTCGCCACCCAACAGAAAGCCCTGCTTCCCTTTGTCTACAAGGGAAACAGGGCTGCCGTGCTACTTAGCCGCGCACGATCACGACATCCAGGGTCCGCGGGCCGTGGACGCCTTCGACGCGTTCGAGCTCGATGTCGCTCGTGGCGCTGGGCCCGCTGATCCACGTCTGCGGGCGGGTGCCGTCGAGCCTGCGGAGGGCCTCGGGCAGGATGGCCGTGATGTCACTGGCCCGGACCAGGCAGATGTGCCGGTCCGGGACGAGGCTGATGACCCGGCGGCCCTGGTCCGGACTTGCGTCCAGGACGATGGTGCCGGTTTCGGCGACCGCCACGGCGCTCCCGGTGACGACGGCGTCCACCCCGTCCAATTCCTCGACGCTCAGCCGGTGCCCCGGTGCGTCGGTGACGCGGCGGCCCGAACCGCCGTCGTGCGCCTCCGCCTCCGCCTCCGCGAACAGTGACTCGGCGAGGCCGTGCGGCACGGCGTATCGGTCGGTGCCTTCGAGCAGCGCGGCGAGCCGCTGCGGCACCGCGACGGCATCCTCGACGAAGACGTTCGCCTTGTAGTCGACCAGCCGGTCCGTCAGCAGCTCGATGAGCGCGTCCTCGCCCAGCTCGGAAGCGCGCCGGTAGTCGCGGGGCACCTCCGAGACGGCCGGGGCGTCCCGGAGGGCCGAGCGGATCCGGTCGAGTATTTCTTTGCGCGCGTTCACGGGTTCTCCTCTGTACCGGCGGATCCTGTGCCGGGGGCCTCGGTGCCGGTCGACCCAGGGTCGGGCGCCGCCGCACCGGGTGCCGGTGCCGGGGCCTGATGGTCCTTGTTCCACCATTGCCGGAACGACTGCGCCGGCGGGGCGGGAATGTCCCGGCTCTGGGTCCAGCCGGCGGCGATGCCCGGAAGTTTGGTGATTTTCTTATCCGGGCCGGCGGCAAGCCGGCCCAGGGGCAGCGCCTTCTCGACCAGGCCGAGGTTCTTTCCGGAGGACAGCGCCCAGGACGCCGCCTTCATGCCCAGGTCCATCTGGCTCGGGAGCCGCTTCTTTCCGCGTTTGCTGTCCACGTCCTCGCCGCGCAAGTGCACCAGGATGTCCGGGATGTTGATCTTCACCGGGCAGGCGTCGTAGCAGGCCCCGCATAGGGACGAGGCATAGGGCAGCGAGTTGTTCTCCTCCGCCGTGATCCCGGTCAGCAGCGGGGACAGGATCGCGCCGATCGGCCCCGGGTAGGTGGATCCGTAGGCGTGCCCGCCGGTGCGTTCGTAGACGGGGCAGACGTTCATGCAGGCGCTGCAGCGGATGCAGTGCAGGGCGGAGCGGCCCATTTCGTCGGCCAGGGCGGCGCTGCGCCCGTTGTCCAGCAGGACGAGGTGGACGTTCTGCGGCCCGTCGTCGGGCGTGACGCCGGTCCACAGCGAGGTGTACGGATTCATCCGCTCGCCTGTGGAGGACCGCGGGAGCAGCTGCATGAACACCTCGAGGTCCTCCCAGGCCGGCAGCAGCTTCTCAACGCCCATGACGGTGATCAGGGTCTCCGGCAGCGTCAGGCACATGCGCCCGTTACCCTCGGATTCGACGACGGCGAGGGTGCCGGAGTCCGCGAGGGCGAAGTTCGCGCCGGACACGGCCACCTTGGCGCTGAGGAATTTGCGGCGCAGGTGGGCGCGGGCAGCCGCGGCGAGGCGGGCGGGTTCGTTGGTCAGCTCGGGGTCCACGCCCTCCATTTCGCGCAGAAAGATGTCCCGAACCTGGGTGCGGTTCTTGTGGATGGCCGGGACCAGGATGTGGCTGGGCTTGTCGTGGTCCAGCTGGACGATGAGCTCGGCGAGGTCGGTCTCGAACGCCGCGATCCCCTGTTCCTCGAGGTACTCGTTGAGGCCGATTTCCTGGGTGGCCATGGACTTGACCTTGACCACCTCGTCGGCGCCCTGCTCCCGGATAAGGGAGGCGACAATGCGGTTGGCTTCGCCGGCGTCGCGGGCCCAGTGGATGGTCCCGCCGCGGGCGATGAAGTTCGCCTCGAACGTCTCGAGCAGCTCCGGCAGCCGGGCCATGACGGATTCCTTGATCGCACGGCCGGCGTCGCGCAGCTCCTCCCAGTCGGGGAGTTCGGACACGACGGCCAGCCGCTTGTCCCGGATGGTCCGGGTGGCGTGGCCGAGGTTTGCCCGCAGCTGGGTGTTGCCGAGTTCGCGGTGCGCGGCTTTGGGGAAGGGCTCGGGTTCGTGCAGGTTGCCGATGCCGAAAACGGGCAGGGACGGCATCCCCAGGAATGTGCCGCTCATCGTGCGGTCCTTCCGGTGGTGAGGCGGACGTCGCCGGTGACGGCGGCGGGATTCTCGAAAGTGCTGGCCAGGATCTCGGCGAAGTGCATCGTGGTGACGCCGCTGCCCCGCCGGGACAGGCCGCCGCCGATATGCATCAGGCAGGACGCATCGCCGCCGGTGCAGAGGTCGGCGCCGGTGCCGCAGATATTGGCCGTCTTGTCCGCGAGCATCGCCGAGGACACGTCCGCGTTCTTCATCGAGAACGTCCCGCCGAAGCCGCAGCATTGCTCGGCCTCGGGCAGTTCGGCCAGTTCGATGCCGCCGACCGAGCGCAGCAGGTCCAGCTGCCGGTCGCCGAGCCGGAGCAGCCGCATGCCGTGGCAGCTGGGGTGGTACGTGATCCGGTGCGGGAAGTAGGAGCCCAGCTGGGCCGCGGCGTCCGTGACGCCCAGGACATCCACCAGGAGCTGGGAGAGCTCGTAGGTTTTGTGTCCGACGGCGGCCGCCCGGGCTTCCAGCCCGGCGTCCCCGCAGCGGCGGGCGACCATGGGGTGCTGGTGCTTCACGGAGGCGACGCAGGAGCCGGACGGTGCGACGGCGACGTCGTACTCATCCGCCTCGAAGGCCTTCACATGGTTGGCGACGACCGGCAACGCCTCCTTGAAGTAGCCGCTGTTGACGTGCATCTGCCCGCAGCACGCCTGCTCGGCGGGGAAGATGACCTCATGGCCGAGGCGTTCCAGGATGGACACGGTGGCGCGCGCCGTGTTCGGGTACATGGCGTCAACGATGCACGTGGCAAAAAGTGCGATCCTCACAGGACACCTCCGCTGGTCATGGGGCTGGGGGCCGGACGGGTGGCCGGCACATATTCCGCGGGGTGCTGGGAGGCACGAACCACGGCGCGCAGCTCCCCCAGCCCGCCGCTGAGCACGCCGGCGGCCCGGGCCTGGACCAGGACGTTGCCCAGCGCCGTGGCTTCCACGGGGCCGGCGATCACGCGCTTGCCGGTGGCGTCGGCGGTGAGCTGGCACAGGAGCCGGTTCTGGGATCCGCCGCCCACAATGTGCACGACGTCGGCGCTCAGGTCCGCGAGCCGTTCGGCGTCGGTGATGGTCCGGGCGTAGCCGGCGGCGAGGCTGTTCAGGATGCACCGCACGATGTGCGCGGGATGCTCCGGGAGGACCGCTCCGGTGTTGCGGACCGCGGCCCGGATGCGGTCGGGCATGTTGTCGGGGGCGATGAAGTAGGGGTCGTCGGCGTTGATGAGCGGGCCGCCGGCGGGCAGGGCCGCGGCGGCGTCGAGCAGTTCCACCAGTTCCGGCCGGTAGCCCTCTCCCGCCCAGGTGCGCTGGCACTCGCTGAGCAGCCAGAGGCCGCCGACGTTGCGCAGGTAGCGGATGGTGCCGTCCACGCCGCGTTCGTTGGTGAAGTTCGCGGCCCGGCTGGCCTCGGTCAGGACCGGGTGGGACAGTTCGACGCCGACCAGCGACCACGTGCCCGAGGAGATGTAGGCGAAGTCGCGCCGGTCCGCGGGGACGGCGGCGACGGCCGAGGCGGTGTCGTGCGAGCCGACGGCCACCACGGCGGTGCTTTCGGGCAGGCCCACGCGGTCCGCGATGCCCTTCGTCAGGGTGCCGACCGTCTCCCCTGGTTGGATGAGCGGCGGGAACAGTCCGGCGGCCAGACCCAGGGCGGACAGGAATTCCGTGGCCCACTCCCCCGCGACGGCGTCGAAGAGCCCGGTGGTGGAGGCGTTGGTGGCCTCGGTGCGGCGCCGGCCCGTCAGAAGGAACCCGATGAGGTCCGGGATGAGCAGCGCCTGCAGCCCCTCCAGTTCGGTCTCCGTGGCGAGCTGGTAGATCGTGTTGAACGGCAGGAACTGCAGCCCCGTGGTGGCGTAGAGCCTGGCCGGGTCCAGGAGCTGGTGGACCCGGGCGACGGCGGCACGGCTGCGGTCATCGCGGTAGCTGAAGGGCCCCGCGACGAGGTCGCCGGCGGCGTTGACCAAACCGTAGTCCACGGCCCAGGTGTCGATTCCGATGCTGGCGATGCTCTCACCGCGGGCCGCGGCCGCCGTGGCGGCGGCCGCGAGCCCGGTGAGGACCTCGGCGAACAGGGCGTCGAAGTCCCAGCGGAGACCGCCGTCGAGCTCCTTGACACCGTTGGGGAAGCGGTGCACCGTCTCCAGCTCCGCCCTCGCCCCACCGGGACTGCCCGCGACCCGGCCAAGGATGACCCGGCCCGAGGACGCGCCGATGTCAACGGCGGCGAAGACGCTGCCGGCGGAGAAACTGGGGGCGGACGCCGCACTGCTGCTCGTCACCACGAGTGCCGAGGCGGCGTCCGTCGCTGAGGGTTCCGCGCTCATCGCAGGAAGGCCGCGGCCACGCCGGCGTCGACGGGGATGTGGAGCCCGGTGGTGTGGGAGAGCTCGCTGCCGGTGAGTACGGATGCGGCGTTGGCCACGTTTTCGGGCAGCACTTCGCGCTTGAGCAGGGTGCGCTGGGCGTAGTACTTGCCGAGCTCCTCTTCCTGCACCCCGTAGACGGCGGCGCGCTTGGCGCCCCAGCCGCCGGCGAAGATCCCGGAACCGCGGACCACGCCGTCGGGGTTGATCCCGTTGACCCGGATCCCGTACTCGCCTAGTTCCGCGGCGAGGAGCCGGACCTGGTGGGCCTGGTCTGCCTTGGTGGCGGAGTAGGCGATGTTGTTCGGGCCGGCGAACACGGAGTTCTTGGAGGAGATGTAGATGATGTCCCCGCCCATTTCCTGGTCGATCATCACCCTCGCGGCGGCCTTGGCCACCAAGAACGAGCCCTTGGCCATGACGTTGTGCTGCAGGTCCCAGTCCTTCTCCGTGGTTTCCAGGAGCGGCTTGGAGATGGAGAGCCCGGCGTTGTTGACCACGAGGTCCAGCCCGCCGAAGGCCAGGACGGCTTCCTGGATGGCTGCCGCGATCTGGGCTTCGTCCGTGACGTCGGCCTGGACGCCGATCGCGACGTCGGAGCCGCCCAGTTCAGCGGCCACGGCCCGGGCGTTGTCCAGGTTCAGATCCGCAATGACCACGCAGGCGCCGTCGGCGGCGAAGCGGGTGGCAATCGCCTTGCCGATGCCCGACGCCGCCCCGGTCACGAGGGCGATGCGGCCGGCGTGGGATTTCGGCTTGGGCATCCGGGCCAGTTTGGCTTCTTCCAGGGCCCAGTATTCGATCCGGAATTTCTCGGATTCCTCGATCGGGGCGTAGCTGGAGACGGCCTCGGCGCCGCGCATGACGTTGATGGCGTTGAGGTAGAACTCCCCCGCGACGCGGGCGGTCTGCTTGTTCGCGCCGAAGGAGAACATACCCACGCCGGGGACCAGCACGATCGCCGGGTCCGCGCCTCGCAGGGCGGGGCTGTCCGGGGTCGCGTGGCGGTCGTAGTACGCCTGGTAGTCCGCCCGGTAGGCGGTGTGCAGCTCCTTGAGCCGGGCCACGGAGTCATCGATCGAGGCGTCGGCGGGCAGGTCCAGGACCAGGGGCTTGACCTTGGTGCGCAGGAAGTGGTCCGGGCAGGACGTGCCCAGGGCGCCGAGCCGCGGGTGCTCTGCGGCTTCGAGGAAGTCCAGGACGGCGGGGGCGTCGCTGAAGTGTCCCAGCTGCGGCTTGTCCGTGGACGTGAGTCCGCGGATCACGGGGGCCAGGGCGGCAGCCTTGGCGCGGCGCTCGGCCTCCGGGAGGGCGGCGTAGCCGGGAAGCTTCGGCCCGAAGGGTTCGTTCTTGCCGTGGTCCTTGATGTACTGCTCGGCCTGCTCGATGATCCACAGCGAGTTGGCTTCGGCTTCCTCGCTCGTGGCGCCCCAGGCGGTGATGCCGTGGCCGCCGAGGATGGTGCCGACCGCGTGCGGGTTGGCGTCCTTAATCGCTGAGATATCCAGGCCCAGCTGGAATCCGGGGCGGCGCCACGGCACCCAGGCCACCTTCTCACCGAAGATCTCCTTGGTGAGGGCCTCGCCGTCGGCGGCCGTGGCAATGGCGATGCCGGAGTCCGGATGCAGGTGGTCCACGTGCGCGGCGTCGACGAGGCCGTGCATGGCGGTGTCGATCGACGGCGCGGCGCCGCCCTTGCCGAACAGGCAGTAGTCGAACGCCGCCGCCATTTCGTCTTCACGCTCGACGCCGGGGTACACGTTCTTGAGCGCCTGCAGCCGGTCCAGCCGCAGCACGGCAAGGCCCTCGGCCTTCAGCGTGCCCAGATCCCCGCCGGAGCCCTTGACCCACAGGAGCTCGACGTCCTCGCCGGTCACGGGATCCTTCTCGGTGCCCTTGGCGGAGGTGTTGCCGCCGGCGAAGTTGGTGTTCCGCTTGTCCGCTCCGAGGCGGTTGGAACGGGAGATCAGCTCTTCAACAGTCTTGTTCGTCATTACTTACGCGCCCCATCCGGCTTGCTGGCCGCCGACGCGGTCCTCATTGATTTTCTTCTGGTAGCCGCTGGCCTTGAAGGCGGCCATCGGGTCCGCGGGCAGCCCGAGCGATTCACGCCACTGCGCCAGCGCAGGACGGACATCGGTGTAGAAGGCATCGTTGAAGATGCCGTTGGCGGCCAGGACGTCGCCGCTGCGCTGGGCCTCGGCGAGCGCGTCCGTGTCGATGAGCAGGGCGCGGGCCGCCATTTCCTGGACGTTGAGCACGGAGCGGATCTGGCCCGGAATCTTTTCCTCCAGGTTGTGGCACTGGTCCAGCATCAGGGCGACACCTGAGTCCTTACCGAAGCCGCCGCCGCGGATCACCTCGTGCATGATGCGGAAAAGCTGGAAAGGATCGGCCGCGCCGACAATCAGGTCATCGTCCGCGTAGAAGCGGGAGTTGAAGTCGAAGGACCCGAGCTTGCCCAGCCGCAGCAGCTGCATGACGATGAACTCGATGTTCGTGCCCGGGGCGTGGTGGCCGGTGTCAAGGCACACGAACGCCTTCTCGCCCAGGGCCAACGTCTGGGCGTAAGAGGTGCCCCAGTCCGGGACGTCGGTGTGGTAAAAAGCCGGCTCGAAGAACTTGTACTCCAGCACCAGGCGCTGGTCCGCGCCCAGGGCGGCGTAGATCTCCTGCAGGGATTCGGCGAGGCGGTCCTGCCGGCCGCGCATGTCGTCCTGGCCCGGGTAGTTGGTGCCGTCCGCGAGCCAGATCTTCAGATCCCGCGAACCCGTGGCGTGCATGATCTCCAGGCACTCGAGGTGGTGGTCGACCGCGCGGCGGCGGACCGAGGGGTTCAAGGAGGTCAGGGAGCCGAACTTGTACTCGTCATCCTGGAAGGTGTTGGAGTTGACCGTGCCCAGGCCCACGCCCAGGTCCGCGGCATACTCCTTCAGGGCCGCATAGTCATCCACCTTGTCCCAGGGGATGTGCAGGGCGACCGTGGGCGCCAGGCCGGTGAGTTCGTGGACCTTCGCGGCGTCGGCCAGCTTCTCCTGGACGGTGCGCGGGGTGCCGGGGGTGCCGAACACCTTGAAGCGGGTGCCGGAGTTGCCGTAGGCCCAGGACGGGACTTCGATGGCGAGTTCCCCGAGGCGACCCAGGGCCGTTTCTATGGTGTTCATGATTGTTCCTTCTGCGGTTGGGGGTTGTCCCCGAGGCGTTCTGCCGCGGACAACTGGTCCTCAAGATTGAAAATTTCGGCGAGCTGGAGGAAGCCCTGGTCCGGCGCCTGTGCTTGGTCTTCGAACAGGGCTGCCATCTCGGCCTGCCAGCGGGCGTTCACCTCGGTCAGTGCCATGCGGGCGCGCACTGCGTCGAAGTCGTCGCACTCCACGTACCCCACCAGCAGCCCGTCGTCGGCGAGGAACAGCGAGTAGTTGTTCCAGCCGGCCGATTTGAGTTCTCGGAGCATCTCCGGCCAGACGGCGGCGTGACGGCGCCGGTATTCGGGAATCTGGCTGGGTTTGACCGAGGAGCGGAAGCACACCCTCATGAGGAATTCTCCTGATCTCGACTCTTGATCATTTAGCTGATTGAATCGATTCATTTAGACAATAGCATTGTGCGTGTTGAGTGAAGAAACTCCGGCGCTGATCATGACATCAGCGCCGGAGCGGAGTGCCTAGAAGTTGTACTGGTCCACGTTCGCGGCGGTGAAGACCGTGGGTTCGCCGAGCAGCACGGTGGAGTTGGGGCCGACCTTGAACTCACCCAGGGTGCCGGCCTTGAACGTCTGGCCTTCGGCGCCGGTGATCTGGCCGGAGGCGAGGGCCGCGCCGGCGTAGGCGGCGAGGTAGCCGAGCTTTTCGACGTCCCACAGGGCGAACGACTTCATGGTGCCGTTCTTCAGGTACTCCTTGAGCTGGCTCGGGAAGCCGAGGCCCGTCAGCTGGACTTTGCCCTTGTACTCGGATCCGGAGAGGTACTGGGCGGCCGCGGCAATGCCGACAGTCGTGGGCGAGATGATGCCCTTGAGCGTCGGGTGGGCCTGGAGGAGCGCCTGGACTTCCTGCTGGGACTTCTGGGCGTTGTCATCGCCGTAGGCGGTGGCGACGAGCTTCAGCTTGGCGTACTCGGGCTTCTCGAGTTCCTTCTTCATCAGCTCGATCCACGCGTTCTGGTTCGTGGCGTTGGCCGTGGCGGACAGAATGGCGATGTCCCCACCGTCGGGACCGATGGCGTCGGAGATGAGCTTGATCTGGGTGGACGCGATGCCTTCAGCGGTGGCCTGGTTGATGTAGAGGTCGCGGCAGGAGGGGTCCGTGTCCGAGTCGAAGGTGACCACCTTGGCGCCGGCGCTGCGGGCCTCGTCCAGTGCCGAGCAGATTGCCTTGGGATCGTTGGCCGAGGTTGCGATGACGTTGGAGCCCTGCTGCGTGAGCGTGTTGATGTAGCTCACCTGGCTGGAGGCGCTTGCCTCTGAGGGGCCCACCTCGGAGAAGATGCCCTTGTACTCGTCCACTGCGGCCTTGCCGCCACGGTCGGTGACCGTGAAGTAGGAGTTGTTCAGCTGCTTGGGCAGGAAGGCCACCTTCAGGCCTTCCTTGATCGGCGCATTCGCATCCGCTGCGGCGCTGGACGTTGCGGCCCCGCCGCCGGCGGTGCTGGAGGTGTTGGTGGTTCCACCGCAGGCGCTAAGCGCCAGCGCGAGTCCCGTGGCGACGGCGATATAGGCCGGCGCGAGGCGGCGGGATCCGGTCGTGGACATGATTCTCATAGTGGTGCCTTTCAACTGAACGTCGTTGTTGCTGTGGTGTGGACGGTGGTCAGGTCGTTGAAGCTTTGTGGGAGAGTGAACGGACCCAGGCAATGGCGTTGGGGGCGACGACGGCGAGGATCAGGAGGCCGCCGGTGAGCATGGACAGCGTGTCCTCGGGGACGCTCGCCAACTGGAGCTCGTTGCGCAGGATGGCGAGGAGTCCGACGCCGGCGATGACGCCCGGCAGGGTGCCTTTACCGCCAAAGATGGACACGCCGCCGAGCAGTACTGCCGCGATGACGGACAGTTCCAGGCCAGTGGCGTTATCGCCGCGCGCACTTCCGTACCGAAGGGTCCACCACACGCCGACCAGCGCCGCAACGGTGCCCGAGATCACGAAGAGCCAGAACTTGGTCCGCGCGACACCGATTCCCGAGAAACGGGCGGCGTCCACGCTGTAGCCGATGGCGAACAGGGAACGGCCGAAGCCGGTGAAGTGCAGGGCGACACCGAAGATGATGACCAGGAGGATGACCGGAAGAATCCAGACGGGGATGCCCGTGGTGCCGATCTTTGCCTGCAGGCCCGTGGTGATGGCCCGCGGGAAGCTGGTGACCGCCTGATCCCCCAGGACAACGAAGGCAAGCCCGCGGTACAAGGCCAGGGTGCCGATAGTCACGGCCAGGGACGGCAGGCCGACCACGGAGACCAGGAAACCGTTGAGTGCCCCGGACACGGCGCCGAGGACAAGGCACAACGGAATAATCGTTTCCATCGGCATCCCGGCGTTCCAGAGCGCTCCGAATACGCAGCTGACGAAGCCTGCGATGCTGGCGACGGACAGGTCGATCTCGCCGGTGATAATGATCAGCGTCATCGGCAGCGCCAGGAGCAGGACCGGGATCACGTCGATGAGGAGGAACCCGACGTTGCGGGAGGTTGCGAAACCGCTCACGGTCAGGGAGGCGACGATGATGCTGGCCACGAGGGCCAGAATGATGGCGGTGTCCCAGCTGCGCAGGAAGCCGAAGCGGGGGGCGCGGCGGGTTTCTGCTGCCGGCGGTGCTGTATCAACCAGCATGTGAATCGTGTCCTCTCAGACGGCGCTCGGTGCGCAGGGCAAGGTATCGGTCCAGGACAATCGAGGCCAGGATCAGGACGCCGATCATGGCCCGCTGCCAGAACGGTGAGACGCCCAGGACCGGAAGGGCAGAGGTGATGGTGGTCAGGAGGACGGCACCGAGGGCTGCCCCGTAGACCGTGCCGACACCGCCGGCGATGGCCACCCCGCCGACTACGGCCGCGGCCACGACGTTCAGTTCAAGGCCTTGGCCCGCCGTCGCGTCCAAGTTGCCGTACTTGGCTGCATAGATGACCCCACCGAGTCCGGCGAGGGCGCCGGAGATCGCGAAGGCGGAGAAGACCTTCCGCCCGACCCGGATTCCGTACAGGCGGGCGGCCTGGACGTCTGAACCGATGGCGTAGAACTCGCGTCCGGAGCGCAGGTTCTTCAGGTAGAGGCCGAACGCCATGACGACCGCGAGGGCGATCAGGGCCAGGTAGGGGAATCCCAGCAGGGTGCCGGCACCGAGGGCCAGGAAGTCCGCCGGCAGGTCGGACGGGCTGATCTGCTGGCCCTGGGCCCAGGCGAAGTCAACGCCGCGGAAGATATACAAGGTGCCCAGGGTGACCACCAGGGCCGGCACCTTGGCCACCGCGATCAGTGCTCCGTTGATGGCCCCCAGCATGGCGCCGAGAGCGATGCCGATGACGAGCATCGCGATCACGGGAAGATCGGGCAGCGCGATGAAGATTTTTCCTGTCGCGAATGCCGTCAGGCCGAGCACTGAGCCGACCGACAGGTCCACGTTCTTCGTCACGATCACGATCGCCTGGCCGACGGCGAGGATCACCAGGATCGAGGAGTTCAGCAGCAGGTCTTTGATGCTCTGCCCGCTCAAGAACCGGGGGTTGGCCGCTACTGTGACGGCGATCAGGATGACCAGCGCGAGGAACACGCTGAATTCACGGGATCGGGTCAACGTCCCCAGCCAGGCCGTGGACGGCTGACGTTGCAGGGTTAGGGTGGTCACGCTGTTGTCTCCTTGGTTTTCGGGTCGACTCCCGTGGCGGCCGTCATGACGGATTCCTCCGTGGCGTCCTTGCGGCTAAGTTCTGCAGTGATCCGTCCCTCGTGCATCACCAGCACGCGGTCCGACATGCCCAGGATCTCGGGCAGTTCCGAGGAGATCATGAGGACGGCCAGGCCCGTGCCGGCGAGCTCGGAGATGAGCCGGTGCACCTCGGACTTGGTGCCGACGTCGATTCCGCGGGTGGGTTCGTCGATGATCAGGATGCGCGGGCCGGTGGCCAGCCACTTGCCCAGGACGACCTTCTGCTGGTTGCCGCCTGAAAGAGTCGAGATCGGGGACATCGGGGACCCCGCCTTGATCTGCAGCTTCTTGGCCCATTCCTTTGTGGCCTGAGCCTCGGACTGGTTGGTGAGGAGGCCGAAACGGCTCAGTTTTTGCCGGAGCGTCAGGGTGAGGTTCCGGCTCACGTTCAGCTCCATGACCAGGCCCTGCTTGCGCCGGTCCTCCGGCACGAACGCGAGCCCGGCGGCCATCGCGGCCCGCGGGGACAAGGATTTGAGCGGCTCGTCGCGGACCAGGACTTCACCGGAGTCGTATTTGTCGATGCCGAAGACGGCCCGCGCCACCTCGGAACGCCCGGCGCCCACAAGGCCGCTGAGGCCGACGATTTCGCCGGCCCGCACGGTGAAGGAAATATCCGAGAACACGCCCTTGCGGCTGAGCCCCTTCACCTCGAGGGCGGTGGGCCCGATCGTCGTTTCCTGCTTCGGGAACAAGGACGCGACGTCGCGGCCGACCATCTGCCGGATCACGCCGTCGACCGTCAGTTCGGAGGCCGGGGCGGTGGCGACGTGCGCGCCGTCGCGCATTACGGTGATCCAGTCCGCCAGGGCAAAGACTTCCTCGAAGCGGTGGGAGATGAACATTACCGCGGCCCCCTGGGCCTGCAGGGTCCGGGTGACGGCGAAGAGCCGGTCAACTTCGACGCCGCTGAGCGCCGCCGTCGGTTCGTCCATGATCAGGACGCGCGCGTCGAGCGAAATGGCCTTGGCGATTTCCACCACCTGCTGGTCGGCAATCGAGAGACCCTGCGCGACCCGGTCGGGATCGATCTTGACCCCCAGTTGCTCAAAAAGCTCCAGGGCCTGCTGGCGCATCGCCTTCCGGTCGATCCGGCGCAGGGAGCGCAGCGGCTGCCGGCCCATGAAGATGTTCTCGGCGACAGTGAGATCCGGGAACATGGTCGGTTCCTGGTAGATGACGGCGATCCCCGCCTCGCGGGCATGGAGCGGATCGCGGAACGAGACCTCCTCGCCATCCAGCAGGACCTGGCCACGGTCCTGCTGGTGCAGTCCGGCGAGAGTCTTGACCAGAGTGGATTTGCCGGCGCCGTTTTCTCCGACCAGCGCGGTGACCTTGCCCCGGTACAGGCTGAGGCTGGCGCCGCGCAGCGCGTGCACCGCGCCGAAGGACTTGTGGATGTCCCGCAGTTCCAGAAGCGGTACATCGGCCGCCTCGGCCCTCCGGGTGCTCCGAACCGTGGCGTCCTGTGCTTCGGCCATGTCCGTTACTCCTTTGTAATGAATCGATTCATTTGTGAACCTACTCACACGTTAGGGCTTGTTTCCACTGCGTGTCAACCAGCAAACATCCGGGCGGCCAATGTGAACGACGTAACATTGAAGGGGTTGATTGATTCGATTCAGAGATTGAGAGGTTCTTACGTGTCCAGCGGCCCGGGTGCAAAGCTGAAGGATGTCGCCGCGCTTGCGGGGGTTTCCGTCGGCACTGTTTCGAATGTCCTCAACCGGCCGGAGCAGGTCTCGGTCGACAAGAAGAGCCGCGTCCTGGCCGCCATCGACCAGCTGGGATTCGTGCGCAACGAATCAGCGCGGTCGCTGCGGTCAGGGTCCACCAGGAGCCTCGGCATGCTGGTACTGGACGTCCGCAACCCCTTCTTCACCGACGTCGCGCTGGGGGCCGAAAACGTCGCCGAAGACCACAAGCACTCCCTGATCCTGGCCAACAGCGCCGAAGACACCGGGCGGGAGCTGGCCTATCTGGACCTGTTCGAGCAGCAGCGCGTCCAGGGCGTCCTAATCACCCCCTTCGGCCAGGTTCTGGAGCGCCTCGAAACCATGCGCGCCAGGGGCATCCCGTCGGTGCTCGTTGACCGGCTCGCACGCACGGATCAGTTCTGCTCGGTCTCGGTGGACGACGTCGCCGGCGGCGCGACAGCCCTGACCCATCTACTGAGCGTCGGTTCAGTGCGCCCGGCGTTCGTGGGCGGTCCCTTCACACTTCAGCAGGTCGAAGACCGTTACCGGGGTGCCGCCGACGCAGCCGAAAAGGCGGGGGTAACGCTGCAATTGTTCGAAACGCCCGACCTGAAATTTGAGCGCGGGCGCCAGATCGGCGATCTCATCGGAAATCTTCAGCCGGACAAGCGGCCGGACGCCGTGTTTGCCGCCAACGACCAGCTGGCGCTCGGGCTCTTGCAGTCCTTCGCCGCCAACGGGCTCCGCGTGCCCGAGGACATCGCAATCGTGGGCTTCGACGACATCGACTTCGCGTCCCAGTCGAGCATTCCGCTGAGCTCCATCAGCCAGCCGCGGCACCTGATCGGCGAGCGCGCCGCCCAGCTCCTTTTCGACGAAATCGACGACGAGCACGGTCACGTCCACAGCCAGGTGGTGTTCACGCCGGAACTCGTTGCCAGGCAGAGCACCCGGCGCCACTAGCGAGCCCCTGACGTCATCGTCGCCCCAACACCAGTCTTCGTGCCGCCGAGGACCGCACGGGGGCACTTTGGTGCAGACACGCCGACGACTGGGCCGCCGCCGTCGAACTTTGCCCTCAAAGTGCCCCAGGACGGAAACAACCCGGCACATATAGCTGCCGGGTGCACCTTCTTTTCGGACGGAGCAGCCTGCACTGGTGTTTGGGCGGCTGTAGTGACCTGGGCGCACCCGGGCGGGGCTTCCGCCCGCCCCATTGACCGGGTGCACCCTTGTGGGTACGGTCTCGTGCATCGATCCGTCCCGGCCGCGGCATCGCCTACGGCTGGCGAATAGTTCGGGAGGCCCCGATGGGCAGCACAGACTACGAGTTCCGGACCCTCTGGCGCGTGGCGGGCACGCCGGAGGAGGTCGCGGCCGTCCTCGTCGACGCCACCGCGCTGCCCCGCTGGTGGCCGTCCGTCTATCTCAGCGTCGAGCCGGTGGACGGCGGTCCGGAACTCGGGCCCGGCGTTCCCCGTCCCGTGCGCCTCCATACGAAGGGCTGGCTGCCTTACACGCTGCGGTGGACGCTCACGGTCACGGAGCCGGTCACGAGCCGCGGCTTCGCCCTCACCGCCGCCGGCCGCTGGACCTTTGAGCCGGACGGGCCGGAAACGGTCATCACTTACGACTGGCGCGTCAGCGCCGCCAAGCCGCTGCTGCGGCGGCTCAGCTGGCTGCTCAAACCCGGTTTCGCTGCCAATCACCGCTGGGCGATGGCCCGCGGCGAGGAGAGCCTGGCCCTGGAGCTGCGCCGGCGCCGGGCCGCAGCGGGGATCACCAGCGGCCCCACGCACCCTGTTCCACAGCCGCCGCGGCCCACCTTCGCCTGGCTGCGGTGGCGGGGCTAAACCGGCCGGCAGCCCGCGTCGGCGGGTCTTGGCATCCATTCACGGTTTCGCGTTCTGAAAGACCCACCTTGGCGCGTCGCATTCACTGACCCGGTCCTGGATGCAGCCGATACGTGCCAACAAGGCCGCTCACGCTTCATCCCGGTTCCAGAGGCACGGAGTCAGGTGGTGCCGGCGGCTACCGGCCGGAAACGGCGCGGGAGGATTCTGAAATGTCAAAAAAGATGGGTCTTGCTGCCCGGGCTAGGATGCGGGCTGCAGGTGGGTCCGGAGTTCCTGTAGCGTCGGCGGATTTGCGCCCGGGCGCCGCACGGTGATGGCGGCAGCCATGGATGCTGTGCGTCCCAGCTGCTCCAGAACAGCGGGCGCGAGGCCGTCGGTCCCGCGGGTGAGGAGTCCCAGGATCAGTGCTGCCATGTACGAGCATCCAAGTCCTTCCGGGGGTAGAGCCATTGGGCGTCCTCATCGCTGAGTTTGACGACGTCGGTCAGGTGAACCAGGTCTTCGAAGATGGATTTGGCTTCGGCGTGGCTGCCGAGCAGCGCGGGCCTGATATTGGGGTCATAGGTGATCGTGCATTCCTTCCGGCACTGCCGCAGGAGTGCTTTGACCGCGTCAGCGCCCGGTGCGAGAAAAGTGGCGATCGAACCGGTGTGAAGGACCTTCGGGAGAAAGGCGGGGGCGACAGGTTCGAGGGCCCAGGAAATGTCGAAGTCGTAGCTGGCGGACCCGTCCGTGGCGAGCGTTGCCGTCGCCGACGCGGTCCGGCCCAGGGAGTATGAGCCGGGCAGGACCGTCACGCCGGCACTGTGCAGGTGCCGCTCGATGGCGGCGCCGCGTTCGTCGTCGCCAATGGCCGTCAACAGCCCGGTGTTGACGCCGAGCCTGCCAAGCCCATAGGCGACATTGGCGGGTGACCCGCCAGGGTATTCGCTTGTCCCCTCGGGCGAGGTGACGACGTCGATGAGGGCTTCGCCGACGACGACGACGTCCAGGAACTGCCGGGACGGGCTGTCGGACTCGAGGTAGTGCATGTGCTGTCTTTCTTCAGGTGGTGTGCCGTCGGGCTCGCGGTGGAGGACGCGGCGGTCATGGTGCGGACGTGATCAGGCCGCGGGGTCAGGGGGCCACTGCCGCTTCGCCGGCAGGCTCGGGGCCGTTATGCGTATTGCATGACGCTCAGGCTGTTGATGGTTGCCGTGCCCCCGATGGCGTAGAGCGAGATCTCGGTGCTGGTGGCGGCCGGGAAGATCAATTCGGCCAAGGTGACCTGGCCTCCCTGGGCGAAGACCTCGACGGAGCAGCGGTCCACGTAGATGGTGAGTTCATAGGAGCCGTCCGTCGTCCGGATCGGGGCGGTGTCGAGGGAGGCGAAAGATCTGTGGAAGTCTGTTTGCCCGGATTCCCGGCGGTCGACGACGATGAGCGCTTCCGTGGGACGGATGCCGATGCGGGTTCCCTGGGTTCCATCGCCGCGGACGACCAGCCCGAATTCCTCGGCTGTTCCCGGGGTGGCGGTGAGCTCGATGCGTTGGACGCTGCCGGCTGCGCCGTCGAGGACGTGCTGGCCGTCGGATATTTCGACTGCCGCGAGGCTGAATGATGGGGTGTGTTCAACGTGTGGGGCCGGATCCCCTGCGGCCTGCTGCACCAGCCGCCAGCTCCCATCCACGCTCTGCAGGGACACGTCACGGACCAGGGACATGGGACTGCGCCATGGCGAGGTGGGGATCTCGTTGGCGTATTGCCAGTTGTTCATCCACGCGATCATGAGCCTTCGGCCGTCGGGAACGTCGCTGAACGAGACGGCCGCGTAGTAGTCGCGGCCCCAGTCGAGCCACTGGTACTCGCCCAGCCTGTCCGGGTCCTGCAAGCCGTCGGTGACCGTGGTGGCTGAGGTGAATGTGGTGCCGTCGAAGTCTCCGACGAAGTATTGCCCGGCCGAACCGCCGTTGGGGCCGCCGGGATTGAGGTTTACCGTCAGGACCCATTTCACGTCTTCCGGGTCACCGTCGACAGGCAGCGGGAAGAGGTCCGGGCACTCCCACACACCGCCGGTCGCGTTGGCCGGGCCGAAGCTGCTCAACAGCTCCCAGTCCTTGAGGTCGTGGGACTTGTAGAAGACGACTTCGAAATCCTGGGCTTCCACGGCCACCATGACCCAGTAGCTCCCGGCGTCGGACTCGTAGCGGAAGACCTTGGGGTCGCGGAAGTCGGCTGACCCCCGGTCTAGTACGGGATTGCCGGTGTGTTTGGTCCAGGTGTAGCCGCCGTCCAAGCTGTAGGCCAAGGACTGGGCCTGGACGCCGAAGAGTGCGGACGCCGTCTTGTAGGCGCTGGTGTAGATGGCGACCAGCGGCGCCGCGGAATCCGTGCCGAATCCGCTGGTGTTGTGCCGGTCGAAGACGATGCTGCCGGAGAAGATGTCTTCCGTCTCGTCGCAGGCGATGGCGACGGGGTGCTCGGTCCAGGTCAGCAGGTCCGTGGAGGTGGCGTGCCCCCAGGACATGTTTCCCCAGACGTTGTCCAGCGGGTTGTTCTGGTAGTAGAGGTGGTAGACGCCCTCATGGTGGATCAGGCCGTTGGGATCGTTGAGCCAGGTATTCCGGGCTGCGTAGTGCAGGGCGGGCCGGAAAGTGTCGGCCGTCGTGGCGGTCACGGCAGTCATGAGGGTCGGATCTCGATTCTGTGCTGGTGCATGCGGGCTTCGCGGGCGGGGCAGGCCGGCGCGTGATGTCCGGCCTGCCCCGTGGTCTCGGTGGCTAGGAGTTCTTCTTGTAGCGGTCGTAGGCCTGTTGGTAGACCTCGATCATCTTGTCGACACCGACGTTCTTGAGCTGGGTGACGTAGCCGTCCCATTCCTGCTCGATGCCTCCGGAGACGATCCACTTGGCCATGTTCTGCTTGACCAGGGAGGTGGTGTCGGTTTCAATGCTGCTGATCTGCTGGAGTTCGTCGGTGGACAGTGCCACCGGGGGGTAGCCGTCGTTGCCGGCGAAGGGCTTGTAGTTTTCGTTGACCGTCTTCTGGCGTTCCGCGGCGCGCGGTTCGGGAGCGACAACAGACTTGAAGTTCTCCGCCGTGTTGGCCTTCGGTCCGCCCGGGGCGACCTTCTGGCGGCGTTCACCTTCGCTGGTTCCGGCCGGCGCGGGGATCTGTACCAGCAGCCCGTTGGCATCCTTTTGCAGGGTTTCACCGATCGGTCCCCAGTTAGCCTGGGCGGACTGGATGGGGTCGTAGAGGTTATCGGCCCAGCGCATGGTCGCGGCGGGGTACTTGTCGGCCCGGGTGATGGCGAAGGCGCCGCGGGCGATTTCCTGGTTGTTGGACTGGCTGGCGATGCGCTTGCCGTCCACGCCCTGGAGCACGGGCACAAGGGCGTAGTCATTGGCGCGGTCTGCGCCGACCATCTCCGGAACTTCCCACCAGGCGAACGAGCCGAGGTTTTCCGTGGCGGCCTTGCCCTTGGCGAGGTAGGCCTTGTCGTCCTGGGAGAAGGATTCCGGATCGATCAGACCTTCCTGGTACCACTGGTGCAGGGTCTGGATGGCTTTTTTGTAGCCGTCCTGCGTGGGGGTGAAGATGACCTTGTTGTCCTGCACGATGCGGTGGTCCATGTTGTCGGGCACCCCGCCCAGGGCCGCGATCAGGTCAACGATGTCTCCGCACCAGGAGCCGGGCATGAAGCTCAGCGGGATGGTTTTGCCGGTCCCGGACGCGTCCCGGGTTTTGAACGCCAGAAGGGCGTCGTGGAATTCAGCGATGGTCTTGGGCATGGGGATGTTGAGCTTTTTCAGCCAGGCGGTATTGATGGCGATTTCGTTGGGGAACTGGACCAGGCCGAGCTCCTCAACGGACGGCAGGGAGTAGATGTGCCCGTCGGAGGAGGTGATGGCTGCCTTGATGTCCGGACGGGCTGCGAGCAGCTTGGCGAGATTGGGAGCGTTCTTCTCAATCAGGTTCTCCAGCGGGATCAGAGTGCCGCTGGCGGAGTACGTGGCGATCTCGGCATCCGTCAGGCCGGTGTTGAAGAACGCGTCGGGAAGGTCCCCGCTGGCCAGGATGAGGTTCTTCTTTTCCTGGAAGACCGTATCGGGCAGGTTCTGCCAGTCGATATGGATGTTGGTGTCCTTTTCCCAGTTCTTCACCACGGTCATGGTGTTGTAGTCCGGTGCCAGGGCCGTCTTGGTTCCCGAGAACTTCAGGGTCAGCTGCTTGCTGACGATCGGGAAGCCTGTTGCCTGGAATCCGAAGTCAGCGGAGGCGTCTTTGACCTCCGGAGAGCCGGACTGGCCGCCGGAACAGGCGGTGAACGTCATCGTTCCGGCCAGGAGGGCGCCAAGGACGGCGTATTTGCGGCTGATTGCCATGGTCATTCCTATTCTTAGGTGTGGTTTTGCCGGCCCGTGGCGAGTGCCCCGGGGACGGGTGGTGCGCGGGGAAGGGGCCCTATTTCACGGCGCCGATCATGGCGCCCTTGGTGAAGTGCTTCTGCATGAATGGCAGGGCAATCATCAGCGGCAGGCTCGAGACGACGATCATGGCGTATTTGGTGAGCTCCGCGATCCTTTGCGCTGCCGCATAGGACTGGATGTCTCCCCCGGTGGTGCCGGTGGATGAAACATCGGATTGGATGAGGATGTTGCGCAGGACGAGCTGCAGCGGGTATTTGGAGTCATCGTTCAGGAAGATCAGGGCGTCGAAGAACGAGTTCCACTGGGCCACGACGTGGATCATGACCATGAGCATGATCAGGGGCTTGGACAGGGGCAGCACCATCTTGAAGAAGAACTTGAAGTCGGTGGCCCCATCCATCTGGGCGGCTTCACGCAGTTCGTTGGGGATGGTGTGTTCGAAGAAGGAGCGGGCGATGATCAGGTTCCAGACACCGACCGCGCCTGGGAGAACGACGGCCCAGACAGTGTTGAGCATGCCCAGGTCCCGGACGACCAGGTACTTGGTGATGAGTCCGCCGTCGAAGAACATGGTGATGACGAACAGGAGCATCAGGATTTTCCGGCCCGGCATGTCCTTGCGGGACAGCGCGTAGGCGCCGCAGAGGATCGTGGTGACACTGATAGCGGTGCCCAGGACGGTGTAGATGACGGTGTTCCCCAGGCCGTTCCAGATCCGGCTGTCCGCGAAAATCCGCTGGTAGCCCTCAAGCGTCACGCCGGAGGGGAACAGCCAGACCTTGCCTTCGTAGATCGCGTTCGGATCGCTGACGGACGCAATGACAATGAAGTAGAGGGGGTAGACCACAGCCAGGATGGACAGCAGCAGGATGGCTGTGGCGGCGATGTTGAAGGCGCGGTCACCGTACCTGTCCCGCAACGTCGGCCTGGGCCGGGCCGGGCTGACGTTTCTGTTCGGGGTGTCGATGTTGACGGGGCTGGTTTTCAAAGACATCTCGGCATCACCACAGGGTCGCTTGGTTGGCCCGGCGCGCCACCGTATTGAAGAAGAGCAAGAGCGCCAGGTTGAGGACGGAGTTGAACAGGCCGATGGCGGCCGAATAGCTGAACTGCGCCTGCTGCAGACCCGCGTGGTAGACGTAGGTCTGGATGATCTCCGAGCTTGAGAGGTTCAGCGGCGTCTGCATGAGCAGCGCCTTCTCGAAACCGACATTCAGCAGGTTGCCGATGGCAAGGATGAACAGGATCGTTACCACCGGCATGATGCCCGGCAGATCGATATGCCGGATGCGCTGGAGCTTCGAGGCGCCGTCGACCTTCGCGGCGTCATGCAGCGCCGGATCAATGGCCGCCAGGGCCGCCAAATACACGATCATGGAGAACCCGGCGTTCTGCCAGACATCCGAGATGACGTAGATGGGACGGAACCACTCCGCCGAGCCCATGAAGAAGATCGGCTCCCCGCCGGCCAGCTGGATCGCGTTGTTCACCAGCCCCGACCGCGGCGACAGGACCACGAACATGATGCCCACCACCACGACGGTGGAAATGAACGCAGGCGAATAGAGCACCGTCTGGGTGAACTTCTTGAACCTCTCGCTCTGGAGCTGGTTGACCAGCAACGCCAGGATGATCGGGATCGGGAAGGCCACCAGCAGGCCCAGAACGGCAATCCACAGCGTGTTTCCGAGGACCTGGCCGAACTGGTACGAGTTCACGAACCTGATGAAGTGCGTCAGGCCCACCCACGGACTGTCGGTAAAACCCTCAGCAGGGTTGTAGTTCTTGAACGCGATCTGCACCCCGTACATCGGCCAGTATTTGAAGACCAGGATGTACACGAGGGCCGGAGCTAGTAATACGTATAACTGCCAGGCCCGGGAAATCCTTTTCAGGCGAAGCGAAAAAGTAATCCTTCGTTGCGGCAGCGGTGCCGCGGACGGACGCCCGCGTCGGCCCGGGATGGTGCGGCTCATGGCATCTCCTTAGGATGTGTCACTGAATTCCGTTCAATCAAAGGGCACTCCATCAGCTCGACCCCGCCATGGGGTTCCGCGCCCTGGAGGACAAGGTCGACGGCCCGACGTCCCATTGCCTCGAACGGCAGTTCAAGGGTGGTCAGCGCGGGCCTGAGGTGGGGGGCCAGGGTTTCCTGGTTGTCGAAACCGACGATTGAGAGATCGGTCGGGATGGAGAATCCTAGGGTGGCGGCCGCCTGGTAGGCGCCCCACGCCATTCGGTCCGTCCCGCAGAAAATAGCGGTGGGCCGGTAGGCGGCGGTGAGCAGGCTCGTGGCGTGCTCGAATCCGTCGGGTTCGGTGCCGTGTCCGAAGCGGACGAAGCCCGGAGCCACTTCCAGCCCGTACTCGCGCATGGCTTTGGAGTAGCCTGCGAAACGGCCAACTGCGGCCGGCAGCCCGCTCTCAAGACTGTCGTTGTTGATCAAGGCAATCCGGGTGTGGCCGGCGTCGATAAGGCGCCGGGTGGCCGTGTAACCGCCCTTTTCCTCGTCGGGCGCGACACTGCTGAACCGCCCGCCGCGGTCCTCGGAGTTCAGGACCACAGACGGAACATCGCCGAGGACTTCAGGGACATCCAGTATCTGGTGGTACATGGAGGCATAGACCACGCCCGCCACCTTGTAGGACAACATCGTTTCCAGCGAGGCCGCTTCGAGCGCCCTGTCGCCTCCCGTATTAACGGTCAGCAGCAGGAGTCCAGACTCCCACGCCCGGTCTTGGGCGGCCTCAATGATGCGTCCAGCGAACGGGGAGGACGCCACGAAGTCGCCGACAAAGCCGATCATCCCGGCGACGCCGTCGCGGAGAACCTTGGCGTGGGCGTTGGTGCGGTATCCCAGCCGGTCCACGGCGTCACGTACCCGCCGGCGGGTCTCTTCGGAAAAGCGCGAGCCGGAGGCCGAATTCAGAACCAGGGACACGGTGGCCTGAGAGACACCGGCGGCGGCGGCGACATCATGCATCGTCGGTCCGGACTTTGGCCGCGATCCAGCCATGGGCACCTCCTCGGGCCAAGTAATTCGATCGGTTATTCGTATAACTCGTTGTGAACTGTATCTTGCATCACATCGGCCGTCAACATGGCCAATGAGGCGCCCATCTCGATGGTCTCGATGTTGACGCCTGAGCATCCTCGAGTGCGACAGAGTATTCCATTCCGGCTCGACGAGGTCGTACCTGGTGGGAGCATCTGCGGATTGGCCGTCTCAGCAGGCCCTGCAACGGACTCCTGTGCTTGGACTTTTGCACAAGGGGGCGGAAGTGTCTCATTCATTTGACCATTGAGCCGACAAGCCCTTCCACGGTTAGCTGGGTCACATCAACGTTTCCCCGTGACCTTTCAGGAATCCTCATGACTTTGCAGAAGAACCGGCCCTCCGTCGGCCCCGCCTACTGGGACGACGTCGAGATCGGCGACGCCGTCCACCTCCGCCGGGGTGGCCGCATTGAGTACGCCGGACGCGTCGACAACCGCACCGCCGACGGCGCCGTCGTGTGGGTGCTGTCCGACGGCGGACGCCGGCAGCTGTTCCATGTTGCCGACGGCTTCGAACTGATCGTGGCAGACCCCGAAGGAGCCCGTCATGCTGACAACTGAACGCCAGGCAACCCTGGTGCGGCAGCCGAGCGCGCTGTCCAGCACCGCGGCCGGGATCGCGGCCGGGACGGACGCCTGGGCTTCCGGCGCCGCCTCCTGCCCCGATGACTGCCACTACTGCTCGGGCCCCGAGACCGACTAGCGGCAGCGGCGCCCCTCCCATACCTCCCCGGCGCCGGACGCCCGGGCCCCTCAGCTCCCGCGCGCCGGTAGAATCTGGAAGGAAACTGCGAACCGCGACCCGCGATCAGCGACCCGTCAGGAGGACTCCGTGCGATCACACCACGCCCGGGTTCCTTTCCATTCCCTCCGGGCCGCCCTGTTCGCCACCACCGCGGTGACGCTGGCCGCCTGCGCCCACGTCGTCTCGGGCGGCCAATTGCCCGGCTCCGGCATCCTGGTTGCCATCCTGGCCCTGACCGGACTGGCCTGCACGGTTGCCACCCGGCTCCATCTTGGGTTCCCGGCCGCGGCCGCCCTCCTTGGCACCGGCCAATTGGTCCTGCACGAGGCCTTCACCGCGTTCGGCGGATCCGTTGCGGGGAAGCCGGCCGGCGAGCCGCCCCACCATGGCCCGGCCGTCATCCCCGCGGGAACCCTCACCCATCTGCAGTCCCATGAGCTGGAATCCCCGCTTGCCCTGCTCATGCTGACGGGCCACGCGCTGGCCACTGTTGCCTGCGCGCTGCTCCTGGCGAAGGGCGAGGACGCCCTGTGGGCTCTCGCCGCCTGGCTACGGCCGCTTGTCCAGCTCCCGTCGCCGGTGACGCCCGACGCCGGCACCGCGCCGGCGCCGGCCGGCTGGCCTTCGGACTCTGCCCCGCTCCCCTGGCGGAACCTCCGGCCCGATAGCCGCCGGGGCCCGCCCGCCGCCGTCGTACTTCCCTGACATCCCTCCGGCCGCGGCCGGAGCTGTCTCGCTCTGCTGTGCCCTTAACCGGCCTGTTCCGATCCGGCCTGCGCTGCCGTGCACTGCCGTGCGCTGCCCTGCGCTGATCGAATCCGCCCGTTCTGGGGCGCCTGTGCTGCCCGTCCTGACCTGGGCTGGGCTGATCCGCACAGCCATGAGCGGTACGAGCCGCCGCGTCCACCCCCACTTTCGCGCTGCCCCGAGCGCAGCGCGTCCGCCTGAAAGGCACCCCTACCTTGAAAACCACACTGCACGCCTCTGCCCTCCGCCGCACCCTCTCCGTCACGGCCGTGGCCGGCGGAACGGCGGCGCTGATGCTCGCCGGGCTTCCGGCCGCGTCCGCGCACGTCGAAGCCACCCCGGACAAGACCGCCGCGAACTCGTATGCCCTGCTGACCTTCGGGATTCCGCACGGCTGCGATACGTCCGGGACCACCAAAATGACCATCACCCTGCCTGCCGAACTCAACGATGCCCAGCCCACGGTGAACCCGAACTGGACGGTGCAAAAGGTTGTGGAGCAGCTGCCCGAGCCCAAGAAACTGGACAACGGGACGTCCGTCACGAAGCGGACCAGCCAGATCGTCTACACGGCCAAGGCCCCGCTGGACCCGGAGCTGCGGGACACCCTGGTGCTCTCCGTGAAGCTGCCCGATACCCCGGGAAAGACCCTCTACTTCCCCACCCTGCAGACCTGCGAGCAGGGTCAGACCGACTGGTCGCAGATCCCGCAGGAAGGCCAGGACGAGGAATCCCTCAAAACCCCGGCACCGTCGGTGACGGTCACCGACGCCGTCGCCGGCGCGGACGGCCATTCGGCCCACACCGCCAGCGTTGAGGCGGCCCCGACCGCGGCCCAGATGGCGTCCGTGGACGACGGCGGCGCGCAGGCCCGGAGCTGGGGCGCCCTGGCCGCCGGGCTCGGCGGCCTGGTGCTCGGCGGGGCAGCCTTCATCCGAAGCCGCGCGACGAACGGCGGCAGCGCCGCATCTGAGAAGTAACACGCAGCGCGGTTGACCTCGGTTGATGCCCGGAAATCACAATCCGGGCATCAATCGGGGCTCCGTCGCCGTGGCGTCGTTGACTAAGGCATCGGCGGGCATAAAGGTTGAGCCATGAGGTCTCAGCGAATGAAACACGCACTGCTTGTGACAACGGCTGCCGCGGCGGCCCTCCTGCTCAGCGGCTGCGGGGGCAGCTCGACGCAGACCCAGGCGGCCACGTCCCCGGCTACCCCGTCGGCCAGTCCGGCCAGCCTGCCCGCAGCCTCCGGTGCCGCAACGGACACCTCTGCCGCCCCGGCATCGCAGGCGGCCCAGTCCGGCCCCGCGCTGTGCAAGGCCGCGGGCCTGACGGCCACCACCGACTCCACCGGCGGCGGCGCGGCGGGCAGCGTCTACATGAAACTGATCGTGACCAACTCGGGCACCGAGCCGTGCCTGCTCAAGGGCTACGCGGGTGTCTCCCTCACGGCCGGGGCCGACGGGGAGCCGATCGGCGCCGCCGCCACCCGCGATGACGCCACCCCGGTCACTGATGTCCAGCTTGCCCCGGGCCAGGCCGGCGTCGCCACCCTGCGCTACACCCAGGCCGCCAACTACGGGGACTGCACCCGGACGCCCGCGGCAGGATTCCGGGTCTACCCGCCCGAGGACACCGCTTCCCTGTTCCTCGCGCAGCCGCTTGATGCCTGCAGCAACACCGAGATCAACCTGCTGACCATCGGGGCCTTCCAGCCGAAGTAGCACCAGACGCCCCAGGCCCTTGCCCGGCCAATAGTGTCGGCGGGGTAGGGCATGATGGAGGAATGAAGGGGCAGGAGCTCGCTGGCGGCACACTTGCGGCCGACGCCATGGACCGGTTCAGCCGGCCGACCCGGGACTGGTTCCTGGGCGCCTTTTCCGGGCCCACCCCGGCCCAGAACGGCGCCTGGAATGCCATCTCCTCCGGCTCGCACGCCCTCGTCGTCGCTCCCACCGGCTCCGGCAAGACGCTCGCCGCGTTCCTCTGGGCGCTCGACCGGCTGATCGTCTCCGCCCCGGCCGAGCCCGAAGCCCTACCGGGCCTGGACGCGACGGCCAAGGGTGGGCGACGGAAAACGGCCGCACGGAAGACCCGCGTACTGTACATTTCCCCGCTCAAGGCCCTCGGCGTCGACGTCGAACGCAACCTCCGCGCGCCGCTGATCGGCATCACGCAGACCGCCAAGCGTCTGGACCTGCCTGCCCCGCTCATCACCGTGGGCGTCCGGTCCGGGGATACGACGGCGGCCGACCGCCGCTCGTTGCTCAGCCACCCGCCGGACATCCTCATCACCACCCCGGAGTCCCTTTTCCTGATGCTGACGTCCAAGGCGCGGGAAACCCTCAGCGAGGTGGACACGATCATCATTGACGAGGTCCACGCCGTCGCCGGCACCAAGCGCGGGGCGCACCTGGCGGTGTCGCTGGAACGGCTCGACGCGCTGCTGCCCAAGCCCGCCCAGCGGATCGGGCTGTCGGCCACTGTGGAGCCCAAAGAGCTGGTGGCGCAGTTCCTCGCCGGGTCGGCACCGGTGGAAATTGTGGCCCCTCCGTCGCGGAAGAACTGGGACCTGACCGTTTCTGTCCCGGTTGAGGACATGTCCGATCTCCAGGGCGCCGCGGGGGCTTTCGATTCGGGTCCCGCCTCCGGACTCCAGCCGCAGGCCTCCATCTGGCCGCATGTGGAGGAAAAGATCGTGGACCTGGTGCTGGCCAACCAGTCCACC
>NZ_JBFTHK010000052.1:0-27630 GCF_056394205.1 Arthrobacter sp. 10T413_2
AGCCATCGGACTACTGCTCATGGGCGCGGTCCTCGCGACATCCACAGTCGTTTCCCGCTACGGAAACGACAGCATGGAGAGCTTCAATAACGACGAAATCGCTGTAGTGAACCGCCTCTATTCGATGGCGCCCACCGGCTCCATCCTCATCGAGGCAGTTCGCAACACCCCGTGGAGATTCCAGCACTACGCGGATTATGACTACCGGGCGCTCGTTGCTGCCGAGCCCGTCCCCAACGCGGCGCCGCTTACCTGCGAAGCGGCAAGTCAGATCGCCCGCAAAGCGGGCGCGTACCTCATCGTGACCGAAAGCCAGCAGGAGGCCGCCGATCTTCGCGGCTCCACTCCCGCCGGCGATCTTCAACGTTTTGTCGCCACCTGCGCCACCACTCCGGGCTGGACGAAGGTTTATGAGAACGCCGGCGGCGTGATTTTTCACATCGAAGGAGTTAGCAATGCCAAGTGAACGCAGCTACGTGAGCTATGCGACGGCAGCCGTCGCCGTGGCCGCCATACCGCTCTCGTTCGTCGGCCCCGAGGGGCTGCGCCTGGCGGTGATTGGCCTGTTGATGCTGGCCGGTCCCGGGACAGCGCTGGTGCTGCTGCTCCGCTTCGACCCCCCGCGCTCAGCCCAGGCTACTGGCGCGCTTCCCCTCAGCATCGCCATCGCAATTGCCTTCAGCCTCACGATGTCCACCGTGGTGGCGACGGCGATGATCTATGCGCGGCTCTGGTCACCTCCGGCGGGCGTCTGCATCCTGTCGATCCTGACCCTCGCCTTCCTCGGCATCGAGCTCAAGAGGCCAAAGCGCGTCCTGGTGCGTGCAAAATGATTATCGTCGTGATCGGACTGGCCACAGTGGCGGCACTCGTGAGTTGCGATGTACTGCGCGTCTTGAGGCCGGACCAGGCGCTGCCGCGAGCCGTGGTGATCATCACTGCAGCGCTGCTGGCCGTAGTCGGCATCTCGGCCGTCGTAGAGCTGGTCCAGTTGGCGCAGTTGGCGTGAACGAAGCCGGACCGCTCGGCTCAGCGGCTCAAGCCCACCCAAACAAGTCGAACCAAGCACGGAGAGTATCGTCAATGAGAAAACTCAAAGCACTCAGCACGGTGGGGACGCTCGGATTGCTCGTAGCCGGTTCCCTTGTTTTCGGTTCCGCCCAGGCGGCTACCGCTGCGACCTGCAGTCCCGCCCCGACGAACTCGTACCCGGGCACCCTCGTACTCGCCACAGGTTTTGAGGCGGGCGGCTGGTGCGGGCTCGTGCCCCAAGTCTCGGGAACAGGCACGGCAACTATTTCCAGTTCGCTGTCACATTCCGGCACTCATTCAGCCAAGCTGCACGTGACCACGGACTCCGGTTCGCTGGCAAATCTCTCCGCCCCGGCATTTCCCTCCGGGACGAAGACCTCCTACGCAGACGGCTGGTTTAAGATCACGGTGGCTGGCGTGTCCGGCAATGACGTTCCGTACTTCCGGTTCTTCTCAGGCTCCACCCGGGTTGCGGACATCTACCGGTATAACAGCAACGGGCAGCTGTGGCTGCGCGTGACCGCACCGGACGGCACCTTTGTCTACACGAAGCTGATTTCCTCAAGCATCACTTTGAGCGCCTGGCACCACGTCAGCATGCGGGTGACCGCCAATGGCAGCACGTCGACAATCCAGGTGTGGTTCGACGGCGTGCAGAGGTACAGCAGCACGAGCGTCAAGATGAAAGGGACCACCTTGAGCAAGGTTCAGCTGGGCGCCGAGCACTACCGGCAGAAGGGCGACGAGTACATCGACGACGTCATCATCAAACGCTCATAGGACCTGACCCCGCGCGGACAGGTGAGCCGGCGCGAGCATCGTTTGATGCCAGCCCGCCAGGAGAGTGGCAGACAGGGAACCCTCCCCGGCTGCCACTCTCCCGCATGTGTGCCGTGGTGCGTGCCCTGTATGGTGCGTGCCTGTGTTGTGTGTGACCGATGCTGCGTGTGCGGGGCGGGCCGGTCTTATTCCGCGGACTTGGCGGCCCGCACGAAGTCCCTGATCTTGGCCAGATCCTTGACGCCGCGGGCGGACTCGACGCCGGAGGAGACGTCGACGCCCCAGGCGCCGGCCTCCGCCGCCGCTCGGGCCACGTTGGCGGGATCGAGGCCGCCGGCGAGGAGCCATGTCCGCGCGCCAAGAGCCTTCGCCCGGACGGAGCCGTAGTCCCAGGCCTCGCCGGAGCCGGGGACGGCGGCGTCGATCAGGAGCAGCTCCTCGCCCCAGTTGTCGAAGGCTTCCGGGGCGGCACCCATGGTGACGGCCCGGATCAGCTTCATCCCGGCGTCGTGCACCGTCCGGACGTCCGCGGGTGAGCGGTCGCCGTGGAGCTGGACCCAGGCCAGGCCGGCCTCACGGGCCGCGGCGACAGCGTCGGCCGCCGGTTCGTGCCGGAACACCCCCACCGCGGGCAGCCCGGGCGGGACCTGGGTGAGCAGGCCCCTGACCTGATCCGGGGTGACCTCCCGGGGGCTGCGGGTCAGGACGAAGCCGACCGCGTCCGCGCCCGCCTCGGCAGCGGCGCGGACCGACTCGGGGGTGCTGAGACCGCACACTTTGACAAACATTCGGGCTCCTTCTGCACGCTTCCTGCCTCTGACGGTAGCAAGACCGGACAGCCAGCGCCGACTTTACGTCAGCGCCCGCAGCCGGGGTGGGCCGGTGCGGGCCGATAGGCTGAAGCCATGGAGATCATCCGCTATGCCGAGCTCAAAGCCCACCCCTGGCGCAACGGCGGCGGGGTGACCCGCGAACTGGCACGCCATTCCCGGACCGCGTCCGCGCAAACCGCCCTGCAAAACACAGTGGATGACAGCGGGTGGGACTGGCGCGTCAGCATTGCCGAGGTCTCCAAAGCCGGGGCGTTCTCGGCCTTCGCCGGGATGGACCGCGTGCTGACCGTCATTGACGGCGAATTGTTGCTCCTGAGCGTGGACGGTGCCGAGCACCCGCTCGAGAAGTACCGTCCGTTCCGGTTCTCCGGCGACGCGGATTCTGCCGGGGCACTGCCCACCGGCGACATCCGGGACTTGAACGTCATCACCCGCAACGGCGCTTTCAAGGGCTACACCTCCATCATCGAGCTGTCCAAGAAGCGCGCCCATCCGGTGTTCGCCGGCCAGTTCGGCATCCTCCTGCAGGGCCAGGCGACTGCCAGCCCCGGGACCGCGGGCGGCCTCGTGCCCGATGCGGGCGCTCCCGGGACCGAGACGGTGCCCGTCGAGCTGAACCGTTATGACGCCGTCGTCGGCTCCGATACCGCGACGCCGGAAATCCTGGGCCGCGGATTCCTGGCGGTCGTCTCCATCGACCCTGCTGCCTAACGAGGTAGGGACAAGCCTTAGTCCGCTTTCACGCGGGCCCCGCTGACGCCTACCGAGTCCCCCGAGAGCCGCTGCGCGAGCCAGATGGGAACGATCGAGACCACGATCAGCACGACGGCCACGACGTTGACGACGGGCGCCTGATTCGGACGGAAGAGGTTCTGCAGGATCCAGATCGGCAGCGTGGTCTCGCCGGCCCCGATCGTGAACGTGGTGACGATGATCTCGTCGAAGCTCAGTGCGAAGGCCAGCAGGCCGCCGGCCAGCAGGGCTGAGCGCAATTGGGGGAATGTCACCAGGCCGAAGGTGGTGAAGACGCCGGCACCAAGGTCGGCGGAGGCTTCCTCCAGGCCGGCGCTCGTTCGCCGGAGCCGCGCAATGACGTTGTTGAACACGGTCACCATGCAGAACGTCGCGTGGGCGATCACCACCGTCCACAGGCTCAGCGGCACGCCCAGGATGGTGGTGAACATGTTGTTCAAGGCAATGCCCGTGACCACACCGGGCAGCGCGATCGGCAGGATCACCAGGAGGCTGATGACGTCGCGGCCGAAGAATTTGTAGCGCTGCAATGACATCGCCAGCAGAGTCCCCAGCACCAGCGAGATGATGGTTGCCACCACCGCCACCCACAGGGAGGACACGACGGCATCCCTGACGCCGGGCGAGTCAAAAGCCTTGCCCCACCACTCCAGGGTGAAGCCCTTCGGCGGCCAGCCGAACGTCCGGTCCGCGTTGAACGAGTTCACCACCACCAGCATCAGCGGGGTGTAGATGAACAACAGCACCAGCCCGGAAACGACGCCCAGGACCGCCTTGGCGCTACGGGAAAGTCTCATGATGCTCCTCGCGCTACAGGTTGTTCAGGGCGCCGGTGCGGCGGACGATGAAGAGGTAGAACATGATGATGGCGATCGGAACCAGCGACACCGCGGCCGCAAACGGGAGGTTGTTCGCGGCGCCGACGTTCGCGTACACCACGGTGCCGAGCATCTGGGTGGTTCCTCCGACGATCTGCGCGGTGATGTAATCCCCCAGCGACAGGGAAAAGGTGAAGATCGTGCCCGCGATGATGGAGGGGACCAGCAGCGGAAGCATCACAAGGCGCATGGTGGTCAGCGGCTTCGCGCCCAGGTCTCCGGAGGCTTCCAGCAGGGAGTCGGGCACCCGGTCAAAGCCCGCGTAGATCGGCAGGATCATATACGGCAGCCAGATGTACGACAGGGTCAGGATGACGGCGGTCTCGCCGTAGCCCGGAGACGACAGGCCGATCGGAGCCCCCAGCCACTCCAGCAGGCCGCCCTCGGCCAGGACATTCCGCCAGGCGTAGGCCTTGACGAGGTAGCTGGCCCACAAGGGCATCAGCACGGCCACCACAAGCAGCTTCTCCCAGCGGGCGCTGGCCACCTTGGCGATGAAGAACGCGATGGGCAACGCAAGGAACATATCGATCACGGTGACCGCGACGGCGATCCACAAGGTCCGCAGGGTGATCCGCTGATACACCGGATCGGTCAGGACCGTGACGATGTTCTCGGTGGTCCAGACGGTGGACACCTCTCCGGTAAAGGTGTCCACCGTCCAGAACGCGGTGATCAGCAGCGCCGCCAGGGCGGCGATGTAGACCAGCACCAGCCAGCCTGCCGGGGCCGTGAGCAGCGCGGCCAGCCTCAGCCGGGGTGAGCGGTGAAGCAGCGCCGAGAAGGCGTGGGCCTTCGCCCGCGGTACAGCGCCGGCGTCACGGGGTGCGCCGGGCGGACGCTGTTGCATCTGTTGTGCCATCTCGCCTTAGTTTCTGCCGGACGTCGGGGCCGGCTGTTCTTTCCGGATGCGGTGCGGTCCGTTGCCGGAGTCAGCCCTTGATTTCGGTCCAGGACTTGGTCCATTCCGAATAGTCGGTGCACTTGACGTCCTTGCGGCCATCGAGGCATTCGGCCACCGGAGTGGTCCAGTACCAGATCTTTTCGGCATAGGCTGCATCACCGGAGTGGTACGTCTCGCAGTGCTTGGGATCCTTGGTCTGTTCGCAGGCCTTCGCGTTGGCCGGGGATTCGCCAAAGTACTCCGCCACCTGGGCGTTCACCTTGGGACTGGCGATGTAGTCGAGCCACTTGTAGGCGCAGTTGGGATTCTTGGTCTTGGACCCGATCATCCAGGTGTCCGACCAGCCGGTGGCACCCTCGGACGGAAGGAGGGTCGCAACCTTGGCGCCCCCTGCGACCGCGATGTTCTCCCCCACCTGCCAGGTGGTGCCGACCACGGTGCTCCCGGACGTGAAGGCCTGAACCTCCTTGACCACATCGCTCCAGTATTCGCCGATGTGCGTGCGCTGCTGCTTGAGCAGATCGACGGCGGCGGCCAGCTGGTCCTTGTCCAGGGCGTAGGGGTTCTTGATGCCCAGTTCCGGCTTATGCGCCATGAGGTAGACGGCGGCGTCGGCGATGTAGATGGGCGAGTCGTAGGCTGTGACCTTGCCGGTGTTCTTGGCGGCGTCGTCAAACACCGCGCTCCAGGAGGTGGGCGCCGGGGTGACTTTGTCTGTGGAGTACATCAGCAGGTTGGCGCCCCAGCCGTGGGGCATTCCGTAGTTCACACCATTGACGGTGTTCCAGGCCTTGTCCTTCAGGAACGGATAGATGTCCGGGTAGTTTTTCAGCAGGCTCATGTTGACCGGCTGCACATCCTGGCCGGCCACCAGGCGCAGCGAGGCATCGCCGGAGGCGGAGATGACGTCGTACTGCCCCGTGCGCATGAGCGTCACGGCCTCATCCGAGGTGCCGAAGGGCTTGAAGCTGACCTTGCACTGGGTCTCTTGTTCGAACGGATGCACCCAGTCCACCGCCGGGTCGTTGCTGCCGTCTTCCACGTACCCGGGCCACCCGAGGATGGATAGCTGGCCTTCACCGGCGCCGATCTCGGTCTTGGTCGGCTGCGCCGACGGTGAGGAACCCGATCCGCCGCTGGTCCCGCAGCCGGACAGCGCGAGCGCCGCCGCCGCTACCACCCCGACCACGAGGGAGGCCTTCGTTCTTGGTGCCATGATCCTTACCTTTCGATGGGGGTGAATCGATGTAGGGGTAAATCGCTAGGAGTGAAAATCTGCGGGGTGGAAACGCCGCGCGGACGGCCGGGTGTCTGCCCTCCACGCCCCGGCGTCAGGAGCCGTGCGCCGGGAGCCAGACGACGGCGTCGTCGTCCCAGCTGACGGTGACGGGCCGGTTCACCAGCTCCGCGTCGCTGCCGGGCAGCTTTTCCGGGACGAGCGCGACGACGGCGGGGCCGCCGTCGAGCTGCACGCGCACCTGGGTGGCGTGCCCGACGTACACGAACGACGTCACAGATCCGGACCGGGACGTGACGCCGGCCCGGTGCTCCGGTTCCCCGGCCCAGGCGACGCGCAGCCGCTCGGGCCGGATGCAGAGGGGCTCTGCCCGGCCGTAAACGGACTGGGCCTGGCCGGCGTCGAAAATATTGGAGGTGCCGACGAAATTGGCCACGAAAATGTCGCCGGGGCGCTCGTAGATTTCGTGTGCCGTACCGATCTGCTCGATGCTGCCGTTGTTGAACACCCCGATCCTGTCGCTCATCGTCAGGGCCTCCTCCTGGTCGTGGGTGACGAAGATGAAGGTGATGCCCAGCGAGCGCTGCAATTCCTTGAGTTCGACCTGCATCTGCTGCCGGAGCTTCAGGTCCAGGGCGCCGAGCGGCTCGTCCAGCAGGAGGACCTTCGGCTCTACAACAAGCGCCCGGGCCAGGGCAACGCGCTGTCGCTGGCCGCCGGAGAGCTGGGCGGGTTTGCGGCCGACGAACTTCCCCAGCTGGACGCGATCCAGAGCCTCCCGGGCCCGCTCCCGGCGCTGGTTCCCGGGCATGCCGCGCACCCGCAGCCCGTAGGCGACGTTGTCCACGAGGGACATATGCGGGAACAGGGCATAGTCCTGAAAGACGGTGTTGACGTCCCGCTGGAAGGGCGCCTTCGCCGTGACATCTTTGCCCTCGAGTTCAATGGTGCCGGAGGTCGGCAGCTCGAAGCCGGCGATCAGCCGCAGCACCGTGGTCTTGCCGGAGCCGGACGGGCCGAGCATGGAAAAGAATTCCCCGTGGCGGATGTCCAGGTCCACTGAGTTGACCGCGACGGTATCCCCGAAAACCTTGGTGAGCTTGCGAAGCCGGATCGCCGGAACCTCGTCGGTTCCGGTGGAGGTGCCAGCGGCCAGTGTTTCGGTCATACGGTGCGCCTTACTTCGTTGCCGGATCGTCCACGGGAGAGCCACGCAGCGGCATGTGATCCAGTCCACACTGGGCTGCTGGCCAAAATGCTATTACTTCATAGGTTTTATGTATAGACCCTCCGGCAAAGCCCGGTTTAGGATGACATCAGCCCGGACGGCGCACGGCGGCGCCGCTCCCGGAAGATGCTCTCGGGCGCTGCGCTTAGACGCTGCATTCGGATCCTGCACGGATGCCCCGGCCGGGGCGGCTGCGGACCGCCGGAGGGAAGGGAGGCCCTGATGTTGTTGTCGCCGAAGGGCGCCTCCCGGAGCTTGGCGGCGGTGTTCACGCCGATCAAATCCCGCGGGCTCGTGGACGAAGTGTGCGCCCGGATCGAACAAGCGGTGGAGACAGGGCTGCTGACGAGCGGCCAGCGGCTCCCGAACGAAACCGAACTTGCCGCAGCCCTGGGGGTGTCCGCCGTGACGGCACGGGAGGCCCTGTCCCAGCTGCGGGCCTCGGGAATCATCCGGACCGCGCGCGGCCGCAGCGGCGGGAGCTTCATTGCCGACAACGTGCTGCCCTCCCGGGAACGGGCCCTGGCCCAACTGCACGAGGTGAGCCGGCTGCAGATCAGAGACCTGGCGCTGCACTACCAGGCGATCGCCGCGGCCTGCGCAGGTGTCGCGGCCCGGCGTTCCGACGCCGCCGACGTCGCCACCCTGCGCTCGTTCATCCCGGCAGCGGACGACGACTCCCTGAGCTGGCGCCTGGCGCTGTCCGAGTTCCTGTTGGAAGTCGCGGCTATTGCCCGCTCCGCGCGGCTGGCCCGGGAGCTGATCCGGCTGCAGGCCGATCTCGGCACCCTCACGCTGCTGCCCTGCGCGGACTCCGGCTACCGCGGGCGTACCACTTTGATCCTCGAGAACGTGGCGGCAGCCATCGAGGCCCACCAGCCGGCGGCCGCCGAAGCCGGAGTCAAAGCCCTGATCGCCGCCACCACCGACTGGCTGCTGACCGAGCAGGCCAAACGCTATTGACCGCACCCCTCTGAGCGCTTTCCCTGACCGCACCGTCCCGGCACCTTCGAGCTAAGGCAGCAACCATGTCCGACACCACCTCCACCGCAGGTCCCTCCACCGCGCCGGCCGGGGCCGACCCGGCCCTGGCGTCCGCCGAGCGGGCCGTCGCCGAGCTCGATTCCACCATCGCCGGCATCGAGCACCGGCTTGCGGCGTGGGCCGCCGATGCCGGGGCAGCCCTGGCCGCCATGTCCGGCAAGGTTACGGGCACCGCCGTGGACAAGCTCATCCGGCCGGTGGTCGAGGACTTGGTGCAGCTGCCCGACGGCTACGCGGCAGGCGCAGGGTTCATTGCCAACGCCGGGCTGCTCGGGCCGGAGCGCAGCTACATCGCCTGGTGGCAGGGTCCGGACCTGGAACCCGTGGACGCCCTGGCCAACTTCAGCCCCAACTCCATCAGCCGCTATGTCAAGGCCGAATGGTTCCGGATCCCGGTGGAAACAGGCCAGGCGCATGTCACCGGGCCCTACGTGGATTTCCTGTGCAGCGATGAGTACGTCCTGACCTTTACGCACCCGGTGTTCACCCGTCCGGACGGCCCGGTCGCAGGAATCGTGGGCATTGACGTCACGGTTCAGCGCCTTGAACGCGGGGCCATGCCGGCCCTGCGGCGCATCGGAGACCGGGCCACCCTGGTCAACGCCGACGGCCGGGCCGTGGCCTCAGCGGCGTCCGACATCGACGCCGGAGACCTCACCGCGCCGGATGAGCCGTGCAGGCGCTACCCTGTGGGGCGCACATTCACGGTCTGGAGCGACGCCAACGGACTGTGACGCCGCGGGCTCCGCCGCCGGGCCGTGACGCCGAAGTTGCTAAACTTGGATCCCAAGGCCCCCTTTTCCCGGGCCTCCGGACGACGGTTCAGTACCCGGCACGCGACAAGACTGGCCACAGGAGCTGTCATGTCGTGGCTAATACTCATCCTTTCCGGGGCGCTGGAGGCCGTCTGGGCCGCCGCCCTGCACCGCACCTCGCAGGCCAAGGGCCGCCGCCGGCTGGTCCCGGCATTCGTCTTCCTCGTCGCCGTCCTCGCCAGCACCGGGGGCCTCGCCGTCGCCCTGCAGTCCATCCCGACCGGCACCGGCTACGCCGTCTGGGTGGGGGTAGGCGTCGTGCTGACGTCCGCGTACGCCATCATCACCAAGGTTGAACGCCCGACCGCGGCCCGCCTCCTGCTGCTCGGCGGGATTGCCGCGAGCGTCGTCGGCCTGAAGCTGGTGGCGTGAGGATGGGCGCGAAAAAGGCACCGGGATCACCAGCCGCTTGGCTGATCCTGCTCGCTTCCGCTGTGCTGGAGGCGGTCTGGGCGACGGCCCTGGGACTGTCCGACGGGCTCAGCCGGCCGCTGCCAGCCCTCGTGTTCGCGGTGACGGCCACCCTCAGCATGGTGGGGCTCGGCACGGCCGTGAAGCGCATCCCGCTCGGCACGGCCTACGCCGTCTGGGTGGGGATCGGCGCGGCGCTGACGGTCGGCTGGGCGATGGTTACCGGCGTCGAACCGGCCAGTCCGCTCAAGCTGGTGTTCATCGCCGGGATTGTCGGCTGCGCGGCGGGACTGAAACTGCTGCCGGCCGGAGACGCGGCAGCCCCGGAGGCTAAGCGGTCACCGTCCCCCGCGGAATCCCCCCACGTCTAAGGCAGGACGACGGCGGGTCCCCGGGACGCGCCGTCGTCCTGGCCCCGCAAGCGTCAAAGGTGGGGAAGATCCTCCGGCGGGGCCCGGAATAGCCGCGCGCGCTCAGGGGTTCTTGGCAAGGACGGAACCACTCACAGTGCGAATGGAGACCCAGATGACGGCAACACCAGTCCAGCTCGGCGACGGCCTCACGGTCAGCCCCCTGGGGTTCGGCGGCATGGCCCTGACCCCTGTCTACGGGGATGTGGACCCGGCCGAGGCCCTGAAGACCCTGCACCACGCGGTCGACGCTGGCGTCACGTTTCTGGACACGGCGGACATCTACGGCGGCGGCAGCAACGAGGAACTGATCGGGCGGCTGCTCAAGGAGCGGCGGGACGACGTCCAGCTGGCCACCAAATTCGGCCTGGTCGGGACCCCGTCGGCCGGCTACACGGATATCCGCGGCGATGCGGCCTACGTGAAACAGGCGGTGGATCGCAGCCTGCAGCGGCTCGGCACAGACACCATCGACCTGTACTACATGCACCGCCGTGACCTCCGCGTTCCGATTGTGGAAACCGTGGAGGCCATGGCGGAGCTTGTGCAGGCCGGCAAGGTGCGGCACCTGGGCCTGTCCGAAGTGACGGCCGAGGAGCTGCGTGAAGCCAACAGCGTCCACCCGATTGCCGCTGTCCAGAGCGAATGGTCCATCTGGAGCCGCGATGTGGAACGCAACGTTGTTCCTGCCGCGGCCGGGCTCGGGGTGGGCTTCGTGCCCTACTCGCCGCTGGGCCGGGGATTCCTCACCGGCACCGTGGACGCCTCGACGCTGGGCAGCAACGACTTCCGCCGCAACATCCCCCGCTTCGCCCAGGACGCTGCCGCGGCAAACCAGGACGTGGTGGACGCCGTACGGGCCGTCGCCGCTGAGCTCTCCGTGTCCGGGAAACCGGCAACGCCGGCCCAAGTGGCGCTGGCTTGGCTCCTGGCCCAGGGCCGGAAGCTCGGGCTTCCGGTGGTCCCCATCCCCGGCACGCGCAAGGCGGACCGGATCGATGAGAACGTCGGCGCCTTGTTGCTGGACCTGACGCCGGCGCAACTTGAGACGCTGGACGCCGCGGCGGACGCCGTCGTCGGTTCCCGTTCCGCAGACCCCGGCTGGGTGTCCCAGGGCCGGGAATAGCGCGTCCTAGACTGAAGCCCATGGACTCACTCATTCACTCGCTACGTGACATCACCATCCGCCGGATTTCGGTCAGCGAGATGGACAACAACGTGTATCTGCTCACGGCCAAGGCGTCCGGCGCGCAACTCCTGATCGATGCGGCCGATGATCTGGCCGCCATCCAGGGGCTGCTTGCCGACGCCGCCGCGGATACATCCGCGACGCCGAAGCTGGAGCTGATTGCCACCACCCACCAGCACTGGGATCATGTCCGTGCGCTGCCGGGACTGGTGGAAGCAACCGGGGCGAAGACGGCGGCCGGGACGGAGGACGCCCCCGAACTGCCGGTGAAGGTCGATGTGCTGCTGGACCACGGCGACGTCGGCAACTTCGACGGGTTCGACGTGACCGCGGTCCATCTGCGGGGACATACGCCGGGCTCGGTGGCCCTGGTGTACCAGGACCCGGACGGCCCGGCTCACATATTCTCTGGAGACTCGCTGTTTCCCGGCGGCGTGGGCAACACCCAGAAGGATCCGGAGCGGTTTGCCCAGCTGATCACCGATGTGAGTGAGCGGCTGTTCGACGTGTATCCGGATGACACCGTGGTGCACCCGGGCCACGGGAAGCCGACCACCCTGGGTGCGGAACGCCCGCATCTGGAAGAGTGGCGCGCCCGCGGCTGGTGAGGCCAGAAACCTCATCGAGTGCTCCAGAACAGCCCTTATGAACCTTCTAAAGGGCAGTTACGGAGCACTCGATGGTGGTTAGCTGGGGCCACGACCGCCGGGTTCCCTGACCGAGCTTGCGAGGTTAGGGAGCGGTTGGGGATTAGCGGCTGCGGCGTTCGTTCGAGGCCGGGGCCGACGCGCGGCGGGGGCCGCCGCTGCGTGCCGGACGGCCTTCGCTGGAGCGGCCGTTGCCGCCGCCCGCGTAGGATCCGCCGGAGGTTCCGCCGGTGTTGGAGGACCAGACCGCCGAGTTTGCGCCGGACTTGGCACCGGCAGCGGCACGCTGGCCCGTTGCCGGACGTCCGCTGCGCTGGCCGCCAGCCGAAGCCCCCGTGCGGGGAGCACCACCCGTGCGGGGAGCGCCACCGGTCCGGGGAGCACCGCTGCGGGGAGCCGAAGCGCCCCGGGCGTCGCTGCGGCCTTCTGCGGCGCGTCCGTCCGAACCGCGGCCTGCAGCGGCACGTCCGCCGGCGGCCGGGACATCGTTGTGGTGCCCGTAAGCAGTCACGCGGCCACGGCCGCGCGCATTCCGGCGCTCGGCGCGCTCGGCGTCGGCGCGGTCCTGGTTCTTCTCCGCGACGCGCTCTGCGGCGTTCCGGGCAGCGGCCTGGCCTTCATAGGCGACGGCGCGGCGCTCGGCACGCGGCAGATCGGTGCGGGGAGCCTCGGCTCCGACGCGTCCGCGTCCGCCACGGCCGCCCCGGCCACCCGCAGTGGGTGCAGCCTGGGTGGTGCGACGGGCGCGCTTGCGCTCGGCGTTGGCGCCGGTCGACGTGCCGCCGCCGTGCTGGGCGGCCTTGGCGGCCAGCAGTGCCGCACGGGTGCGCGGATCGATCTTGTCGGCCATTTCACCCACGAGCTCGGCCACCAGCGGCGAGTTGGCGGTAACGCGCTCGAAGTTAACCTCGACGCCGGCAGCCTTCATGAGCTTCTTGACGTCGGACTGCTGCTCCGGCAGGGTCAGCGTGACCACCGTGCCGTCGGAGCCCGCGCGGGCCGTACGGCCTGAACGGTGCAGGTACGCCTTGTGCTCCGTGGGCGGATCCACGTGGATGACGAGCTCGACGTCGTCGACGTGGACACCGCGGGCGGCGACGTCGGTGGCGACCAGGACGCGGACCTCGCCGGAGGAGAACTCGGCCAGGTTGCGGTCACGGGCGTTCTGCGAGAGGTTGCCGTGAAGGTCGACGGCGGGGATGCCGGCGTCGGTCAGGGTCTTGGCCAGCTTGCGGGCATGGTGCTTGGTGCGCAGGAAGAGCACCCGGCGGCCGGCACCCGAGGCGAGCTCGACAATCAGCTGCTTCTTGACGGTCTGGTCGTTGACCACGAGCACGTGGTGTTCCATGGTGGTCACCGCGGCCTGTGATTCATCCACCGCGTGGGTCAGCGGGTTGGAGAGGTAACGCTGGACGATCTTGTCCACGCCGTTGTCCAGGGTGGCGGAGAACAGCAAGCGCTGCCCCTGGCTGGGGGTCATGTCCATGAGCTTCTTGACGACCGGCAGGAAGCCGAGGTCGGCCATGTGGTCGGCCTCGTCCAGGACGGTGATCTCGACACCCTCGAGGGTCAGGATGCGCTGGCGGATCAGGTCCTCCAGGCGGCCCGGGCAGGCGATGACGATGTCGACGCCGGCGCGGAGGGCCTTTTCCTGGCGGGCCTGGGAGATGCCGCCGTAGATCACGGTCGTGTTCAGGCCCATGGCCTTGGCCATCGGCTCGATGGTCGCGTTGATCTGGGTAGCCAGCTCGCGGGTCGGTGCGAGGACCAGGCCCATCGGGCGGCCCGGCTTGCGGAAGTGCTTGGCTTCGCGCTCGGCGAGTCGTGCCACGAGCGGGATGGCGAATGCGATGGTCTTGCCGGAGCCGGTGCGGCCGCGGCCCAGGACGTCGCGTCCGGCCAGGGTGTCCGGGAGGGTCTTGACCTGGATGGGGAACGGTTCAACGATCCCCTGCGCGGTGAGGGTGTCAGCGAGGGCCTTGGGCGTGCCAAGGGCAGCAAAAGTAGTCATAAGTTCAGGGTCTTTCAGGCGGTATCCATGCGGATATCGGCCCCCGGCGCCGGTTGGCTCAGGGGTTCGCCGAAGAAAAGTCAGGTGGTCAACCGGGCTGCTGCCAAACTTCAGCTAGCGGCGGCCAGGACCAAATGGAACGCGTTCATCGACGCAGGATGTGCCTCTCACATGAAAAAACCCACTCCCTGCGGGCGGGCCCCGAAGGAATCCGGCAGGAGATCCGGTTGATGGACCGAAGCCGGTCAACCGAATATGAGTGGGCATCACTGCACATCAAGTTTCACCAGTCTAGCATCCGGCCGGGCCGGATCCCGTTTCCGTGACCTTGGTGCAGCTCCTAGCCGGCCAGGCTGGGCGCTTGGAACAGCGGCATGTGGGACGGCTGGGCGGGCGTGCGGGCGGCTGCCCGGGACGCCGCCTTGGCTGTGCCCGGGTCCGCTGCCCGCAGGATAACGAGCGCCTCGGCGTCGATCAGGCGGCGCGTCCCCGTCCGGGAGTCCAGGATCCAGAACAGGTCCACGGCCGTGACCGTCTGCGTTACCGTGCCCCGATGGAAGAGTTTGCCGTTGTGCCAGGCCTCGATCTCGTCCCCCACGTTCAGCTCACTTGAGCTGCGGATGTGCCGTGCTTCTTCAACGTCCATGATCAGTGCCTTCCCCAGCGGTCCAACGTCCTGTGCCCAGCATTCACGATGGAGGTTTCGGAATGGTTTCCGGAGCGTGATTTCCATGTGTCCGCAGGTCCGTCCGCCAGGGCCGCTGCTGACCGCCGTCGTAAGTTGCCGTCGTCTTGGTTGCCGCCGCCGTTGTTGACCGCCGTCGTTGTTGACCCCGGTTCCGTCCCGGAGGAGCATGGTGGGCGGATGGGGCGGCGAGAGGAGACGGGCACCGATGCCGGGAATAATTGCCGCTGGAACCTTTCGGGTCATCCAACTGGCCCTGCTTCCCTTGGGGGTAGCGGCCTACGTCGCGACCGTCCCCCGAATGCTCGCGCACAGCCGGCGCACGGGCGTTTCGGCCACCGTGTTCGCCTCCCTCTACACCCGCTGTATGCAGCACCGGCTGCAGACGAGGCCGGATGACCCTGCGGACCGGCTAATGGCCGTCATGCCGAATGTGTCCCAGGAAGGTTTCCGGCTGGAGACGGCACCCACCCTGGTGGGCCACCTGATGACGGGCTACGTTCCCAGGATCTACCGCTATCCCTACCGGGGGCGCGCGCCGATGCACCACCAGTCGACAGCGCGGACCAGTTACTACGACGCCGCCATCCAGCGGCATCTTGCCGGCGTGGACCAGCTCGTTGTCCTCGGGGCGGGATTCGACACCCGGGTGTTCAGGCTGTCACCGGAGAACCGCGTGCGCTCCTTTGAAATCGACATGCCCCGGACCCAGGCCCACAAAATCGCAATGCTCGAGAAGGCGGGCCTACCCACAAACCTGGCCACCTATGTGTCCGCCGATTTCGAGACCGAGGACTGGATGGAGAAGCTGGTGGCCGCGGGGTTTGACCCCGGCAGGCCCGCGTTCTTCCTCTGGGAGGCGGTGACCATGTACCTGGACCGGGCCTCCGTCGAGGCGACGCTGTTCAGGATCGCCGGGACCGCCCCCGGCAGCGTCGTGGCCTTTGACTACTTCTCCCGGGAAATCGTCGCCTCGCGGTCGCCTTACATGCGGTACGCCCGGGCGGCGACGAATTTTGTCGGCGAGCCCCTGACCTTCGGCATCGACAACACTCCCCCGGCCAGGAAGAGTGCCGCGGACTTTGTCGGGTCCTTCGGGCTGGTCCTTGAGGAACACCGGAATTTCGGCCGGGAGACCCGACGGCGGTCCGCGCCGGCCGGGTTCGTCACCGCCGTCGTGCCTGCCGCCGTCGGGCACAGCCCGCAGGGGACCGGAGCGCAGGCAAACAGCCAATCGGAAAACGGCCTTCATAACCCGGCCGCCCACCACGATGAGGGGAAACCATGACGGAACACAGCCACGAGCATCACGCCGATCCTGCGGAGCCCGTCAGCACCGCCCGGATGTGGGACGAAAAGTACAGCAGCCGCCCGCGGATGTGGAGCGGGCAACCGAATCCACAGCTGATCGCGGAGGTTGCGCATCTGACTCCCGGCGAGGCCTTGGATTTGGGCTGCGGGGAGGGCGCGGACGCCATTTGGCTAGCGGCCCGCGGATGGTCGGTGACTGCCCTGGACGTCTCGGCCGTCGCCCTTGAACGCGCGGCCGCCCACGCCCAGGAACGGGGTCAGTCGGCCAAGATCGAGTGGGTGCAGCAGGATCTGGCCACCTGGGTCCCGGACCGGTTGTTCGACCTCGTCACGGCCCAGTTCCTGCACTCCACCCAGATGCCGTGGCAGCAGGCGTTGCAGCTCGCCGCGGCCGCGGTGCGCACCAGCGGCACCCTGCTGATCGTCGGCCACCACCCCGACGGCCTGCCGCCGTGGGGCGGGCACCATACACCGGAGAAGTTCTTCACCGCCGAGGAGCTTGCCCATGAGCTCCGGATCGAGGAGCCCCAATGGCGCCTGGAAGTCCTCGACAGCCGGCATCGCAGCGTCATCGGCCCCGAAGGCGAGGCGGCGTCCCTCACCGACGCCGTACTGCGCGCCACCCGGCTGGCAGCCCAATAGCGCGACTTGCCCTCAAACCTCACGTGATGCAGCTCACCATGATTCGACCGTGAGGAATTCCGCTCCGGACCCGTCTTACTTATGACGGCGCCACGGAGCGCCTTCCTCAACCGATCAGGAGTGATTGCATTGACGACCCAGACGCACACCCCGGCAGACGTCCACGGCCAGACCGGCCCGGCAGCCACCTCGAAGGCGCGGTCGACTACCCGCACCCGCTCCAGCAGGTCGCGGACAACGCCCGCGACGCCGTCTACACGGCCATCGAGGACATCGTCGGCATGGAGGTGACGGAGGTCAACATCACCATCACCGATATCCGTGTGCCCTCCGATGACGAGGATGCCCAGGACGCCCGGACTGAGCCGAGGGTGGCTTGAGCCCCACGGCGGCCGGCGTGGCCATCGGAGCCGTCCTGGCCGCAGCGGCGCTGGCCTTCGGGTTCTGGGGCGTCTTGCTCACCGCACTCTTCATGGGGGCAGGGGCCGTGCTGGGCCGCGCCGCCGAAGGCCGGCTGGACCTCGGCGGCGTACTGGACGCCCTGCGCGGCAAGCGCTCCTCCTCATGACCCGGGCCGGGCATACACGGATCGCCCCGGCAGCCCTGAAGCACACCGTCGAAACCATCGCTGCCGGCGCCTTCGGCTTTCCGAGACCCAACGCCGCGGCGGCGCTGGACGACGATTCGGGCCGGCTCGCCGCAACGGTCTCCGTGCAGCTGGCGCTCCCGCCACTGCTGGGCCGCCAGGGGATGGACGCCCAAGGGCAGGACGGCGGCACCCTGTTCGACCGGGCCAGGCCCGCTCCTGGTGGGCCGTGGCGGGAGTCGCCGCGCTCGTCCTGGCGGCCGGGCTGAGCATCGCCTGGGCGGCATCGCAGGGCGGCAGCCGGACACCCAGGGTCGCCAGGGAGGTCGACGGCGACCGCGGCACCACCGTGGTCGAAACCGGGCTCATCGCGGCGGCCGTCAAGCACGCACTCGAGGGCAACCGCCTGGTGCTCGGGGCATCGGTCTCGGCCTGGGAATCCAGGGGCAAAACGGGGCTCCGGCTGCGGCTTCAGGCCCGGCAGGGTGCATCCCCCGGAAGATCGCGGATGCCGCAGAGGAACTGGTCCACGGTATCGACGCGTTGCTGGGCCATCCGCTTCCGGTTCTGGTCCGAATCACCAGTGGCACCAGGACCAAGGTGGCTGGACCTGATCGCGCCCGCTAGCCCGGGCCGACATACGGCTTCACCGCGTCACCTCGTAATGACAGAAAAGGGAACACCATGGGAACCGACGACAAGATCAACAACACGGTCATCCACCACATCGGTGCAGCCAAAGAAGGTGCCGGCAGGCTGACGGGCAACGAGGACCTCAAGCGCGAAGGCCAGCAGGAGCAGGCCCGCTCCAAACTGCAGGAGGCCGGCGAGCGGGTCAAGGACGCCGCCGCCGACATCGGAGAAAACCTCAAGGACGCCGCGCGGAAGCTCAAGGAAGGCTTCAGCAAAGAATAGGGCCGGACGCCCCGCACGGAAGGCCCGTTACGGAAGCAGAGGAAAGCGACAGACTCGTGACTGGTTCACCCTCGGCGCCACATCAATTGGACCTCGTACCGGACGCCTTACTGGCCGGACGGGCCGCCGACGGCGACACGGCAGCCTTTGAGGCGCTGGCCCGCCGGCACGGCCCCCTCATGCGGGCCTGCGCCCGCCGCCTGACCGGCTCCCTCGCCGACGCCGACGACGTCGTGCAGGACTCGCTCATGCAGGCCTGGAAACAGCTCGATACGCTGCGCGACGTCGACGCAGTGAAGAGCTGGCTGCTGCGCATTACCGGCAGCCGCAGCATCGACCACCTGCGGAAGCGGAGAAACCATTCCAACCTCGGGGATTTTGACCATAGGGTAGAGGCTGGCGCGGGGACCGCTCACCAGGACCATCCGGAAAGCGCCGCCCTGAGCGGTTCCCGAATGGACGCCCTTAAGGCCGCCCTCGCCGCCCTGCCCGAGGAGCAGCGCCGCTGCTGGGTGCTGAAGCAGTTCAATGACCAAAGCTATGAGGAAATTGCGCAAACCCTGAACATCAGCCCTGCCAGTGTCCGCGGCCGCCTTGCCCGGGCACGCATCACCCTGGCCCGCGAAATGGAGGACTGGCGATGAGCGCTCCCGGCGACATTCTCAGCTGCGGGCACAGCCTTGCAGACCTGAGCGAATACCTGGACACCGGACGGATCGCCGATCCCGGCCACCTTGCGGACTGTCCCGAATGCCAGTCCGGGCTGGCATCCCTGCGAAGCCTCTCGGCCCTGGGCCGTGAATTGCTCGACGCCGACACCGCCGCTGCCGGCAGCGGAAGCGATGACTGGATGAAGACCATCCTGGGCAACCTTCGCCTGGAACTGCGGCCGGGCCGGAGCATTCCCCTGCGCTCCGACTCACCCGAGGACGTCCTCACCGAGACGGAGGGCTCAATTTCGGCGCTGATCCGCTCCGTGGCGGATTCGCTTCCCGGCACCGCCGCCGGAAAATGCCGCCTGCACGGGGACGTCACCCGGCCCGTGGCGCCCATCACCGTGGGCGTCGACCTCGCCGTCGTGTACGGGCATCCGCTGGAGGACCGCGCCGCCACCCTGCGCTGGAAGCTGGCCGCGGCCCTTGCCCGGCAGACCGAACTAAACATCACGGCGATCGACGTCACCATCACCGATGTCCTGGAGCCCCGAAAGCCGGAGCCCCGGAACCCCGAACCCCACCATCCGGAGCAGCCCCCCGGGCCCGGCGGGCCGCCGACTCCACAGGAGGAGCCATGACCGAGCCTTTGCTTCCCGGGAACGGAACACCCGTGGCGCCACCCGCCGCAGCGCGCTCTTCCGGGGTGCTCGCTCCCGCAGCGTCGCCGCCGGCACAACTTCAGGCGATCATCCTGGCGGTCGACGGCGTGACGACGGTATATCCGGCACGTCCGCTGTGGCAGACGATTGCGGGGGCAGCCCGGTCCGCCGTGGGCGGAGCAACACCTTCGCCGGTGGACGTCACCGAGTCCGGCACCGGCGCAGCGGTAACGACGGTCAAGGCGCGCATCGGAGTGAGCGGGGCGTACCCGGCGCCGGACGTGGCCCGGGCGGTGGCTGCCGCAGTGCGGCGGCATTTCAGCCCGCAGCCCGTGTCTGTCGAGGTCGCCATCGTCCACATCGGCGGCGACCAAATCGGCACCAACTAGGCTGCAGGCACCGGCGGAGCCGCCTTCACAGTGCAAAAAATGTGACAAAAGACAGCGGACGACAACTGAGGCTAAGATGTTCGACAGTTGTCGAAGGCGCCCGCGAATGGGTGAATGGCGGAAGAGCGGCGCCGGCGGCCGCGACGGACGGCCGAGCCGGCGTCGCGCCTTCCCCCAAAGCCCGGGAAAGACGCGGGCTCCAGGCCCGTTCCGGCACCCCGACGGACCTCCGTGCGGCGGACATCAGTACGGCGTATCACCGACCGGCTGGTTCACTTACGCGGACCGCCGCGGCAACAGGGCCGCCAAATACCGGCCCTAATCTTGATCTACCCGCCAAAACTGTTACCTCCGTCACACTCTGACGGATCCGTGCGGACCGCATCGCGGAACCCCCGCCCGCTGCGACCGCCTGTGACAAGGAAGAAGCCTCATGTCTGAACGCATCACCACGGCCGCTCCGGCCACTGCAGAATCCGACATTGCACCATCTGAAATTGCTGGAACCGCCGCCTCCGCCCACGGCGCATCCGGCGCCGGGAGCCGCGAGCCGCACCTCGCCCGAGCCCTGGGCAACCGCCACATCCAGTTGCTCGCCATCGGCGGCGCCATTGGCACCGGCCTGTTCATGGGGTCCGGCAAGACCATCTCCCTCGCCGGCCCGTCCGTGATTTTCGTCTACATGATCATCGGCTTCATGCTGTTTTTCGTCATGCGGGCCATGGGCGAGATCCTGCTCTCCAACCTGAACTACAAATCCTTCAGTGACTTCGCCGGCGACCTCCTGGGCCCCTGGGCCGGCTTCTTCACCGGCTGGTCCTACTGGTTCTTCTGGGTTGTCACCGGAGTGGCGGACATCGTCGCCATCTCCGGCTACGTGGACAAGCTCGCGCCCGGCACCCCCCTGTGGATCCCGGCGCTGCTCACCCCCGTGGTGCTGGTCCTCCTGAACCTCCCCACCGTCAAGGCGTTCGGTGAAGCGGAGTTCTGGTTTGCCATCATCAAGGTCGTAGCCATCGTGGCCCTGATCGCCACCGGCGCGGTCATGATCGCCACCCACTTCACGTCCCCCAACGGCGCGGTAGCGAACCTCGCCAACATGTGGAACGACGGCGGCATGTTCCCGCACGGCATGTTCGGCTTCATCCTCGGTTTCCAGATTGCGATCTTCGCCTTTGCCGGCATCGAACTGGTGGGCACTGCCGCCGCCGAGACCAAGGACCCGGAGAAGAACCTGCCGCGTGCCATCAACTCCATCCCGGTCCGCGTCCTGCTCTTCTACGTCGGCGCCCTGGTGGTCATCATGGCCGTCAACCCGTGGCGCACCATCGATCCCGCCAGCAGCCCGTTCATCGGCATGTTCACGCTCGCCGGGCTGGGGATCGCCGCCGTGGTCATCAACCTTGTGGTCCTGACCTCCGCGGCCTCCAGCGCCAACTCCGGGATCTACTCCACCTCCCGCATGATCTACGGCCTGGCCCAGGACGGGAACGCGCCGAAAGCCTTCGGAAAGCTGAGCAGCCGCAAGGTCCCGCAGAACGCGCTGCTGTTCTCCTGCATCTTCCTGCTGGCCGGACTCGTCCTGCTCTACGCCGGCGACTCCGTGATCGGCGCGTTCACCATCGTCACCTCCGTGGCGTCCGTGCTGACCATGTTCGTGTGGTCCATGATCCTGATCAGCTACATCGTCTTCCGCCGCCGTCGGCCGGCCCTGCACGCGGCGTCGAAGTTCAAGATGCCCGGCTCCGCCTTCATGCCGTACGTGGTCCTCGCGTTCTTCGTCTTCATGCTCGTGGCGCTGGCCCAGGCCGATGACACCCGCCTGGCACTCTTCGTGGCCCCCATCTGGTTCCTCCTGCTGGGTGCCGCCTGGCACTTCAACCGGAAGACACCGCTGCAGCAGGCGCGGATTGTGGAATGGCAGGCCGTCCGCTCGGAGGAAGTCGTCCGCACCACCGTCTGACCCCTGAGCCTCCGCTAAGCCTCGACAGAGACGCCCCGGCACGGACACGCCGTGACGGGACGTGCAGGAGCCCCGACCGGATTCTTCCGGCCGGGGCTCCTGCCGTTGATCGTGCGATCGCCGGCGGTGCCTTTACTCCCGCGTCCTGACGGCAGCCGGGACGACGGCGACGCGCGGCGCGACAGCCACGGCGGCGACGCCGATCACCGCCGTCAGCGCGAAGACTCCGGCGAATGACGCCGCCGTCGTCGTCGCTGTCGAGAACGCGGCAAACACGACTCCCGTGCCGGCCAGGGCCAGGGCGCCGCCGAGCGAATCCGAGATGGACATGGCCGAGCTGTTGAAGCCCTCCGTGTCCCGGGTGGAGAGGGCCAGGGTCATGACGCTCAGGCGCGGATACATCAGCCCCATGCCGCCCCCGGCGAGGATCCAGCCCGCGATCGCGACAGCGGCCGGCCAGGCCAGTACCGTCGTCACGAACGCCAGGACAACGGCACCGAGGACCAGGGCCGAGCCGATCCGCACCGCCCGCCGGTGCTCCAGCCGGGTTCCCAGCCTGCCCTGGATGGCCGAGGCCGCCGCCCAGGCGATGGCACCGCCGGTGAGCGTGAGGCCCGCAAAAGTGGGGGCAAAGGCATAGCGTTCCACGAGCAGGTACGGCAGATAGACCTCGGCGCCGAAGAATGCCGCGGACGCGAGCCCGCGCGTGAGGATGACGCTCGGCAGGCCGCGCCGGGCGGTCAGGGTTCCGCGCGGCATGAGGGGACGGACGGCCAGAAGTGCGACGGCGACGGCGGCCGCCGCCAGCACGCCGCCGGCCCCCGGGACCCCGGCGGACAGGTTCAGGCCCAGCACGGCGAGCGCTGCCAGGGCTGCCAACGCCAACTTGGCCGGACCGCCCGGCGGACGGGCACCCCCGGCAGTCTCCACGGCTGCCGCATCACCGCCTGCCGACCCTGGGGCTGCGGCGGCGGCCGGGGTTCCGTGCAGGCCGCGCAAGGCCGGGACCGTCAGGAGCAGGGCCGGGACCACGAGTCCCACCACGCCGAGGAAGACCCACTGCCAGCCGGCCACTTGCGCCACGACGCCGGCAGCGAACGGGCCCACCAGCGACGGGATGACCCAGGCCGCGGAAAAGGCGGCGAAGATCTTCGGATGCAGCACCGGCGGGTAGACCCGGGCGATGACCACGTAGAGGGCCACCGTGAGCGCACCCCCGCCCAGTCCCTGGACAAGCCGCCCGGAGACGAGAACCGGCATGGTCCCGGCGGTACCGGCGATGAGCAGGCCCAGCACGAACATGCCCACCGCGGCCAGGAGCGGCGCCACGGGCCCTTTGCGGTCGGACCAGCTGCCGGCGGCCACCATGCCGATCACCCCGGTAGCCAGCGGCCCGGCAAAGGCCAACGCGTAGAGGCTTGCGCCGTCCAGCTCCCGGCTGACGAGCGGCATGATGGTGGTCACCGCAAGGGACTCGAAGGCCGCCAGGAACACCAGCGCGCAAGCACCGAGCGTCACCAGCAGGTAGCTGCGGTGGAAGATGCCGGCTGATTCCGGGACGGATTCCTGGCTGGATTCCTGGCTGGATTTCTGGCTGGAGTTCCGACTAGGTTTCTGACTGGATTTCCGACTGATTTTCTGACTATCGTGTGGGTCGGTTCGGGGCACGTGCCACAGCCTACAAGAGGGGCACCCCGCGCACATCAGCTGCGTGCCCCGGCCCCGGCCGCCCGGTCACGTCAGCCGGCCGCATCGAGTCCCTGGGCCGGGACCACGACGGCGCCGCTCGCCCGCGAGTCAGGATTCAGCATCCACCCCACGCGTTTCACGGTGCTCAGCATGACGACGCTTTCCACGAGCTCGATCCCGGGCACCTTCTGCTGCAACGCCAGCTCGATCGTCATGACGTCGGCCAGGGACTGCAGCCACATAATGATCACGAAGTTCGTCGGACCTGTGGTGGAGGCGCTGAGCCTCACGTTCCGCATGGTCTTCAGCTCGACCGCGGCTGCCTCATGCCGGCCGGCGGGGACGTTGACGAACCACTGGCAGGTCACGGGGAAGGCCGAGAACTTCTGGGCCACCTCGCACCGGAATGACAGGATGCCGCTGGCGAGCACCCGGTTGAGCTGCCGCTGGACGGTCGCAGGGTGCCGGCCCAGACCGCGGGCAATGTCGGCCGCCGTGGCGCGTCCGTCCCTGGCCAGGAACGGCAGGAGCGCCAGGTGGCTTTCCGGCAACGGTCCGAGGCTGGCGGCCTGGGCGGTTCCGGCGGTCTCGGCGCCGGCCAATGCCCGCACGGCGGCCTGCTGTGCCCGGCTCAGCACGTTGAGCCGCCAGGAGCCGCCGCTTGCGTGCAGTCTGGTGCACAGCGCGGTCTGGTATTTAACGAGGCCGTCGATCTCCTTCAATCGCGCGATGACCTTCAGGCTGAAGTCGTCCAGGGAGGGCGTAATGACGGTGAGCATGAGGTCCCGGTTGCTGGCTGCCTCCTCTACCGTGACGATTTCCGGCATCTCGGCGAGCCGGGCGGTGACGTCCTCGCGCCGGTTCATTTCGCAATCCACGGCCACGAACGCCAGACACATCTGGTGCGGGTCGCCGATCAGGTGGGCGGTGACCCAGGAGACGCCTGAGGCCCGCAACCGTTCCCAGCGGGCGGCGAGGGTGGTGGCGTGGGCACCCAGCACCTCCGCGGCATCCGCCCAGCTCAGGCGCGGAGCGATCTGCAGGACGTTGATCAGGGCGAGGTCGTCCTCGCTGAGTTCCATTACTATTCCCCTCATTTGTGCACGAAAACTGCGACCCCAGCCGGTTTTTGCATTTTTTCAGGTCTTTAGCCGCATGTGAACCATGTCACTTCAGAATAGACGCAGGCAGTCCTCACCGGACCCGCACCAAGCCGCAGCGACAAAACCAATTCGTCAATCACGCGATTCCGACAAACGACAAGCAAGGAGAAAACGTGCCGATCACCGCAGACGCCCGGGAAATGCAGGCGGACCTGGCCCGGTTCCGCCATGAACTGCACCGGGAGCCCGAGATCGGCTTGGAGCTCCCGCGGACCCAGGAAAAAGTGCTGAAGGCGCTCGACGGGCTCGGCTACGAGATCACCCTGGGCCAGGGCACGACGTCGGTCACTGCGGTGTTGCGCGGCCAGGCTCCCGGAACGGGCGCCGGCTCCCGCCCCGCCGTCCTCCTCCGCGCCGACATGGACGGCCTGCCGGTACAGGAGAAGACGGGCGTGGACTACACGTCCAGGATCGACGGCGCCATGCACGCCTGCGGCCATGACCTCCACACGTCCATGCTGGCAGGAGCCGCCACCCTCCTGGCCGAACGCCGGCACCGGCTGGCCGGCGACGTCGTCCTGATGTTCCAGCCCGGAGAGGAAGGCTTCGACGGCGCCAGCCACATGATCCGCGAAGGCGTGCTGGATGCCGCCGGCCGGCGCGTGGACGCCGCCTACGGCATGCACGTCTTTTCCGCCCTCGAACCGCACGGCACGTTCTGCACCAAACCCGGCGTCATGCTCAGCTCGTCCGACGGGCTGGTGGTCACGGTACTCGGTGCCGGCGGCCACGGTTCGGCCCCGCATTCGGCCAAGGACCCCGTAACGGCGGCCGCCGAGATGGTCACCGCCCTCCAGGTCATGGTCACCCGCCAGTTCAACATGTTCGATCCCGTCGTCCTCTCCGTCGGGGTTCTCCAGGCCGGCACCAAGCGCAACATCATCCCGGAAACCGCACGCATCGAGGCCACCATCAGGACCTTCTCCGAGGAATCCCGGCAGAAAATGATGGACGCCGTGCCGCGCCTACTGAAGGGCATCGCAGCGGCGCACGGCCTCGACGTCGACGTCGACTACCAGCAGGAGTACCCGCTCACCATCACGGACGAGGACGAAACGCACACCGCGGAGAACGTCATTGAGACCCTGTTCGGCGATTCCCGGCTCGCCCGCTGGGCCACCCCGCTGAGCGGCTCCGAAGACTTCTCCAGGGTGCTCGCCGAGGTCCCCGGCACGTTCATCGGCCTCAGCGCCGTCCCCCGCGACGCCGACCCCGCCGCCTCCGCGTTCAATCACTCCCCGTACGCCACGTTCGACGACGGCGTGCTGGCTGACGGCGCCGCACTCTACGCGGAGCTCGCCATATCGAGGCTGGCCGCGCTTGCGGCAGCAGACGCCCCCGCCGCGGCTGCCCCTGTCGCCGCTGCCTCCACCCTTTCCTAGCCCCACCCCCGAGGGAGAAGACCATGATTACAACCGCGTCCACGACGCCGGCAACCCGGACATCCACCCGCAAGACGATCATCGGCACCGGCATCGGCAACGCCGTTGAATGGTACGACTGGGCCATCTACGCCACGTTCACGCCGTTCATCGCCAGCCAGCTTTTCAGCAAGTCGGACCCTGCGTCCGCGGTGCTGTCCACGCTGGCGATTTTCGCCGTCGGCTTCGTTGCCCGCCCGTTCGGCGGCTTCCTGTTCGGCTGGATCGGCGACCGGATCGGCCGCAAGGCCTCCATGACCCTGGCGGTGGGGCTGGCGTCGGTGGGCAGCCTGATGATCGGCATCGCGCCGACCTTCGCCGCGGTGGGGGTCTGGGCGTCGTTGACGCTCCTGGTGGCGCGCCTGGTCCAGGGACTGGCGCACGGAGGGGAGTTGCCGTCGTCGCAGACCTACCTGTCCGAGATGGCGCCGAAGGAACACCGCGGCTACTGGGCCACCCTGATCTACACCTCCGGCACGGTGGGAATCCTCTTCGGAACCCTGCTGGGTGCCGTGCTGAACATGACCCTGAGCACTGAAGTCATGAACGCGTGGGGCTGGCGCGTCCCGTTCCTGATCGGCGCGGCCATGGGCCTGTACGCGCTGATCATGCGGTCCCGGCTGCACGAAACGGACGTCTTTGAGGGGGAAGCCGCGGCGGAGAAGCGCGCCCCGATCTGGCCGCAGATTGTCCGGCACCGCAAGCAGGCCCTTCAGGTGATTGGCCTGACGGTTGGCCTGACCGTCATCTACTACATCTGGGGTGTTGTCGCCCCCAGCTACGCCACCACCGCGCTGAAGATCGACCGCGGCGAGGCCCTGTGGGCCGGCGTGATCGGCAATATCGTGTTCATCGCGGCGCTGCCCTTCTGGGGCAAACTGGCGGACCGCATCGGCCGCAAGAAGGTGCTGTGGGCCGGTGCGATCGGCGCAGGCATCATGCACTTCCCGATGACCGCCCTGCTCAAGGATTCCGCCTGGCAGCTGGCCGTCAGCATGTCCGTCATGCTGATCTTCATCGCCGCCAGCGCTGCGATCGTGCCGGCCGTCTACGCCGAATTGTTCCCCACGAGCATCCGCACCGTGGGCGTCGGGGTCCCGTACTCGATCTGCGTGGCGGTCTTCGGCGGCACCGCACCCTACCTCCAGCAGTGGCTCGGCACCACCGTGCAGATGCCGCAGCTGTTCAACGTTTACGCCGTGCTTCTACTCGCCATCTCCGCGGTGTTTGTCTTCACCATCCCGGAAACGAAGGGCAAGGACCTCACCCTGTGAAGCAGGGTTGACCCTCTGTAACAGGGTCGGCCCGGGATGCGCTGGCAGTTATGGCTCTTCTGGCGGGCTCAGAACAGCCATAACTGCCAGCGCATCGTGTTGAAG
>NZ_JBFTHK010000053.1:0-27495 GCF_056394205.1 Arthrobacter sp. 10T413_2
GGCTCCGGTAGATCAGCGCCGAMAGCCGGCCGACCACGTTGCGCGGCTCGGCGGCGAGCAGCACGGGGACGGGGATGTCGTTGGAGAGCGCCAGCAGGCGCGCCCCGGCGTCGTCCGTCAGCACCGCAACGGCACCGGCGTCGACGGCGTCGGCCACAAAGTCGGCACCGTGCCGCGTGGCGCCTGGCAGGGCCACGTACAGGTCGCCAGGGCGGACCGCCCGGGAGTTCAGGGAGATCCCGGTGACCGGGACGGCGCTGGATGCCCCGGGAACGACGACGCCGATCGACTCACCGATGGCTGCCAGCGGCACTGCGGCAACAGCAGTGGGCCGGAAGCCCGKGGTGGCGTCGTGGCCGGACGGCGCGGAAGCGTCAGGGGCGGTGAGCTCAGACAAGTGGATCTCCGTTGTGGTGCTAGTGGATCGGGCGCTTTTGGATCGGGCACTGTTGGATCGGGCGCTGCGCACGGAGACGAGCTCCGGCCCGCAGGCACTGGGGTGTGGCGCCGGACGGGGAGGTMCGGGTGCCGGGTGGAACAGGGGCTACTTGGCGTACTGCGGCAGCCGGGCGGGTTCGCCGGTGGAGGGCTKGACGTTGAACGTGCGCAGCGTCTGGCTCATCACCGAACGGAACACCGGTCCGTTGGTGATTCCGTAGATGCTTCCCTTGGGCCGTTGCAGGACCACCTCCACAATAAACCGCGGATCGTCCATGGGCGCCATTCCGATGATGGAGGCGGTGAAGCCGCAAAAGCCCGATTTGCCGTCGTYGCAGGGCGATTCAGACGTACCCGTTTTGGCGCCCACCCGGTACCCGTCGATGGCGGCTTCCTTGATCTCGCCTTCGGTCACGGCGMTCTCCAGGATGTCGCGGACCTGCTTGGCGGTGTCCTTGGAGACGACCTGCTGCGGGTCCTTGGCAGGGACTTTTTCCTCGGTCCCGTCCGGGTCGATGTAGCTGTCGATCAGCCTCGGCTGGAGCATCACGCCGTCGTTGGCGATGCTTTGATAGGCCCGGACGGTCTGGAGGGTGGATTGGGCGACGCCCTGGCCGAAGAGGACGGTGTACTCCTGGCGGCCATCCCACTGGTCGGCCGGGGTCAGGATGCCCTTGGACTCCGCCGGCAGGCCGATGTCCGGTGCCTCGCCGATGCCGAACTTCCGCAGCCAGTCATAGCGCTGGTCCTTGCTCAGGCGCTGGCCCACCATCACGGTGCCGGTATTCATGGAATAGCCGACGATTCCGGCCAGTGTGCGTTGCTCGGTGCCGTGCTCGAACGCGTCGCTGAAGGTCTGCCCGTCCACGGTGTAGGTCGGCGGAATCGTGAAGGTATCGAGCGGGCTGGACTTGCCTTCCTGGATCACGGCCGCGGCGGTGATCATCTTCTCCACGGAACCGGGCTCGTATGCGGCGGTGACGGCCCGGACGCCGCGGTCCTGCGGGCCGACCTTGCCGGGGTCGTTGGGATCGGGGGCGTCGGTGTCCGCCATGGCAATGATGTTGCCGGTCTTGACGTCGGAGACAACGATGATGCCCCACTCGGCGCCGAGTTTGTCCTTCTGGCTTTGGATCGCCTGCTGGGAGAAGTACTGCAGGTCCGAGTTCAGCGTGAGCTTGATGTCTTTGCCGTTGACCGCGGGCGTCAACTGGTCCACGCCGACGGGGATACGCAGGCCATCCGCACCGATTTCGAACACGCGCTTGCCGGGCGTGCCTTTGAGGATGTCGTCCTGGGTCTGCTCGAGCCCGGCCTGTCCGGTGGTGCCGTCCTGGAGGAACCCGACGATCCCGCCGGCCACGGAGCCGTTGGGGTAGACCCGCTTGCTGGTGCCTTCGGCGACAATGCCGGGAATCTGCAGCTTCGATATCTTGTCTTCGACATCGGGTTTCAAGTCCTTGGCCACGATGTAGTAGCGCTTGGTGCCGGTGAGGGCATCGCGCAGGGCATCGCGGTCCATGCCGAGCACGGACGCGAGTTCGKAGATGCCCTGATCCCGGGTGACTGTGACGAGTTCGTCCTTGCCGTTGACCGTTTGGAGCCGGCGGAAGGAATCGGTCTTGGTGTTGACGGTCTGGTCCACCACGATGTTGTAGCGGATGACGCTGCTGGCCAGGACTGTGCCGGACGAATCGAGGATGCTGCCGCGCTCGGCGGGCAGCTCAACGGAGGTGAGCCGGTTGTTGAGGKCGGCCTCGGCCATGCCCCCGACATCCAGCCCCTGGACCATGAACAGCTTCCCGCCGACCACCAGCAGCAGCGTCAGCATGATGCCGAGTCCCACGCGGAGCCGCCGGGTGGCGTTTGGGGCTTTCGCCTTGCTTGCCTTGCCGGAGTTCTGCGCCACGTTGAATCCTTGCTGCTTGCCTTGCTGGTGGTCAGTGAACGTTACTGTCCGGGAACCTTCTGTGCGGGGGCCGGAACCGAACCTCCGTGGAGTTCCACGGCCGGAGCCGGCGCGGCGGGTGCGGCCGCCCCAGCCGCCGGTGCCTGAGCTGTGCCAGCCGGGACTCCATCGGCCGTTTTGGTGTCAGCCGGGCCTCCGTCGGTCGTTTTAGTGTYGGCCGGTTTGCGCTGGGCGAGCGGCTCCTTGTCCGAGACCGGCGGAACGACCGTGGGCTGCCCGGCAACCGCCGGTGCGGCGATGACGGCGCCGGTGGCATCGCCCTTGACGGCCGGCTTGGCCTTGCCGGTGACGCTGAGGGTGGAGAGGTCGATCTGGCCCTTCGCAAGGGAAGCCACCATGCCCAGCTCCGTGGCCTTGGCCGCCAGGTTTTGCGGAGCGTCGAAGTTCTGCACCTGMTGGGTCAGGTCCTGGTTCTGCTTCGTCAGGGTGGTCTGCTCACTGCGGAGCTGGACCAGCTGGTACTGGGCGGAGGAGACGGAGATGTTCAGGACCAGCACGGCCATGAGGGCAATCGCCAGGAAKCCGAAGCAGAGGACCACGAACGGCGCGCGGCGCTTGCGGGGTGCGGAGCGGACCACCGACAGCGGGGTGCGCGACTTCCGGGTCTGGTCTTGGCCGGGTCGGAGGCCCGGCAGGGCGCGGGCGGTGGCGCCCTGGGCAACGGGGTAGCTGTTGACGGCGGCGTTGCTCATGCTGCTCTCCTGGCTTTGATGCGTTCGACGGCGCGCAACCGGGCGGAAGCTGCGCGTGGGTTTTCAGCGATTTCAGCGGGGGTGGGCACCTCGGTGCCCTTCGTGAGGGTCTTTAGTTCGGCTTTGTGCTCTTCGAGCTMCACCGGGAAGCCGAGCGGGGCAGAAGACTTCGAACCGGATTGGAAGAACCCCTTGACGATCTTGTCCTCCAGCGAGTGGTAGGACATGACGACGACCCTGCCACCCAGGGCGATGGCGTTGATGGCGGCCGGGATGGCGCGCTCCAGGACATCCAGTTCCTCGTTGACCTCGATCCGGAGCGCCTGGAAGGTGCGCTTTGCGGGGTGCCCGCCGGTCTTGGCTGCACCGGAAGGCACCACGGACCGGATCTGCTCGACGAGTTCACCGGTGGTGCTGAAGGGCTTCTCGGCGCGCGCGGCCACGATCCTGTTCGCGATGCGGCCGGCAAACTTTTCTTCGCCCCATTTCCGGATGATCCGGACGAGGTCTTCTTMGCTGTAGTTATTGACGATGTCAGCGGCCGTCTGGCCGCGGCTGGTGTCCATCCGCATGTCCAGGGGTGCKTCGAACGAGTAGGCGAAGCCACGCTCCCGCTCGTCCAGTTGAAGGGACGAGACGCCCAGGTCCATGAGCACACCGTGGACCTCGTCGAAGCCCAGATCCTCAAGGACGTCAGGGATTTCGTCGTAGACGGCGTGAACGAGGTCGGTCCGGTCCGCGAAGGGCGCCAAGCGCTCCCCCGCCAAGGCCAGGGCTTCCTCGTCACGGTCAATGCCGATCAGGTGAAGGTCCGGGAAGCGCTGCAGGAGGGCCTCGGAGTGTCCGCCCATGCCAAGGGTCGCATCGATCACCACCGGGGTCTCGCCGCGGCTCCGGGCAGCTTCGATGCCGGGGGCCAACAAATTGATGCACCGGTCTTTGAGGACCGGCACATGGCGTTCGGACGTCGGCTTCGCCTGGTCGGGATCAGTCATACCTTCGTCCTTTCGTTGACCTTCTTGGTTGCGCGTTGCTAGTTGCTCGTTGCCAATTGCGGCTCTTACGCAACGTTCCTTGGTCCAGATCCCCATCCGCGCCTACCCTGCGCCGGCCTGGCTCCGGKGAAGTGAGCCAGGACAACAACCGGATGGGCGGCTGGAKATCTCGATCAAGGAACGTTGTGAACTGTAGGTCTGTTGGGGGTTCAGAGAATCCCCGGGATGGCGTCGTCGGTTTCCGAGAAGGCGGTTTCCTTTTCGGCCAGGTACTCACTCCAGGCCTGGGCGTCCCAGATCTCCGCACGGGATCCTGCGCCGATGACGGCGAGTTCCCGGCCGAGACCTGCATACTCCCGGAGCGCCGGCGGAATCGTCACGCGCCCCTGCTTGTCAGGTACCTCGTCCGAGGCTCCAGAGAGGAAAACACGGATGTAGTCACGTGCCTGCTTGGAGGAAATTGGAGCCTCCCGCATCTGCTCGTGAACCCGGCCGAATTCCGCCTCACTGAAGACGTAGATGCAACGTTCCTGGCCCCTTGTGAGAACCAGCCCGCTGGCAAGTTCCTCACGGAACTTCGCGGGGAGGATAATTCGACCTTTTTCGTCCAGACGTGGCGAATGTGTGCCGAGAAACACGGCCCACCGCCTGTCTTTTCTAGGAAGCCCAACGTCCCCTGTGCTGCCACTACCCTCTTACGTCCTCCACATTACTCCACATCGCTCCACAGTCAACGACACGCCCGGGATGATTGCACAAATATGCGGATGTATATCCCCCTTCTTCCCAGCATTTGCAGGGAAACAAGATTCGTGGGGGAAAGTGGAGGGATTTTGCTTGGCGTACTTCGGTCGGCGTTGGAGATTAAGGCCACAGGCCTAACTCCGGCCCGAGACAATTCCGGGGCGCCCGTTTTTGCATCCCCGCCACCGGGAAATTGCCGCTTTAAATGGCGAAAGACCCGCCGAAGCGGGTCTTTCGCCGTCCGCCCGCAGACCGGTGGCGGAAAGTGGAGGGCCTATGAAGCCCCCATGGAGCAGTTCAGGATTCTCCCCGGTGCCGTTCGTCCCAACGCTGCTCGAGATTGCTCATGAACGAACTCCTGGGTTTGCCCTGCTTGCCGGCGCCCCTGCCCTTGCCAACACCCGTACTGCGCATCGTGGCGTAGTACACACCGGCGCCCATGACCACAAACCCCACCACGCCGACGAGGATGATTTGCGTCCAGACTCCCGTCAGCAACAACAGGACGCCCGCAAGAGTCGCGAGCACCCCGATGACGAGGTGACGGGTGGACCAAGAGCGGCCGGAGACGGATCCCATGGAACTTGCGAATTTGGGATCGTCCTCATTCAGCTGCTTCTCAAGTTGCTCAAGCAACTTCTGTTCGTGCTCCGAGAGCGGCATCACGACCTCCTCAAGTCTGCCAACGTCGGGACTTGACGTGGCCATTGCCCTAAACCCCTAACGCCCGGGATTCCGAAGTGGTTCCCGTTCACCGCCATTGGTGAAAGGGGCGACTCAAAAGTCCCGTGCCGGCCTCAGGCGGCGAGGTCGTCACCCCAACGATCGATCCAGTCGTCCTAAACCCTAGGTATTAATAAGGATAGATTGTTGCGGCCCGTTCTGAAAGACAGTCTTAAGGCCMTGTCCGCGCTCTCAAGGGCCATGGGCGTTGGTGCCGCGACGGTCCGGGTGGCTCATTCGGTCGAGCCCCCGGGATCTAGGAGCCGCGCGGGTAGAACCGACTTGTTGCCGAATTTCCGGGTGACCGCGTCGAGGGCTTGTTCGGCGGCGCGCCAGTTGTCGTCGCGGCGGTCCAGGCTGAGCTGCAGGGGCGCGTGGGCGGCCTCTTCCAGCTGTTCCGCCCGGATGCCGATGAGCCGGACAGTCATGGGCCGCTCGCCTACCGATTGCAGGAGCTGCACCGCCACGGCGTAGAGCAGCTGGGCGCTGTCGATCGGGGTGTTCACTGTGCGGCTGCGGGTAATGGTGGAAAAATCCGCGTAGCGCAGCTTCAGCGCCACGGTGCGGGCGTGCATGCCGGCGCCACGGAGGCGTTCCGCCGTCCGGTGCGAAAGCCGCAGCAGCTCGCGGTGGAGCAKGACGTCGTCGGCGGTGTCCGTGGCGAACGTCTCTTCAGCCCCGATGCTCTTTTCCAGCCGGACCGGCGTCACGGGCCGCGGATCGATGCCCCAGGCGAGCCGGTAAACATGCTCCCCCGAGGCTCCCAGCAGCTTCCGCAKCGTGGGCAGGGGTGCCGCCGCGACGTCGGCCACGGTCCGGATCCCCTTCCGGGCAAGGACCTCGACGGTCTTGCCGCCGACTCCCCAGAGCGCACTGACCGGAAGGCTGTGCAGGTACGGGACGGTGTCTTCGGGCCTGATCAGCAGCAGCCCGTCCGGTTTGCAGCGGGTGGACGCGATTTTGGCCACAAACTTGCTGGCGGCGATTCCCACCGAGGCCGTGATTCCCAACTCCCGGGACACACGGGCGCGGATCAGTTCGCCGATCTCCCGCGGCGGCCCGAGGCGACGGATGGCACCCCCGACGTCCAGGAACGCCTCGTCCACGCTGAGCGGCTCCACGAGGTCGGTGATGGAACCRAAGATKGCCATGATCTGGCCGGACACCTCGTAGTAGAGCTTGTGRCGGGGCTCGATGATGACMGCCGAGGGGCACATGCGYGCCGCMACCRCCATGGGCATCGCYGAYCTGACGCCGAACGCCCGGGCCTCATAGGAGGCGGAGAGCACCACGGACCGGTCCGCCGGATAGCCGACAATCACCGGCTTGCCCTTCAGCCCGGGACKGCTGCGCAGCTCCACCGAGACGAAGAATGCGTCCATGTCAACGTGCATGATGCTGCTGCGCCRGAGGTCGCGCAGTGATTCGTCGCTCAGACGCGTCTGGGGCTGCAAATTGGCGTGCACAGTTGGCTGCACTCCGCCCCTTGCTCCCTGGTGTTTGTCTGCGTCCGGCCCCACGTCTTCAATCCTATGCCCGGGGACTGACTAAACTGGAGGCTGATTCCGCGTCKACACCAGGAGGAAAGTCCCTGTGAAGGTATTTGGACAGCGCAAACGTGCCACGGCGGCCATCGCGGCGGCGGGCACGTTACTGGCCTTGGCCGCATGCACGCCTGCCAGCACCGGGACCCCGGCGGCGTCGTCGACGTCGAGCTCTGCGGCCTCGCCGCAGTCCTCCACTACGGCTCCGCCCAGCCCCTCCGCGGAGCCCGGCACCTCGGCCACGGTCGGCGCGCTGGTTCCCGGCTTCCCGCAGACGCTCCTGCCGCTCATGCCCGCAGCCAAGGTGGTGTCCAGCAGCTTCGATAAGACCACCGTGCCGGCCACCGTGGCACTAGTCGGAAGCATTACGGCGCCGGCCGCCGACGTCCTGGCCTTCTACACCAAGGGGCTGGAGGCGCAGGGCTTCAAGGCCGTTCCCGGTGAAACCGTGGGCACGCTGCCTTCCAAGGACTTCCTTCGCGGCGATAACGAGACCGTGAACATCTCCGTCATGGAAACCGGTGGCGTGTCCACGTTCACCATTGGCGCGAACGTCGCTGCCGAGTCCGTCAAGTGACCCTCGCCGAACAGCTGCGACTCGAGCAGACGGCCTTCGTGGCCGCCGTCGCYGGCAAGCTCACKGATTTCCTGACCAGCCGCCAGGCGGTCATGTCCTCGATCTCGCAGGACATCGATCCGCTCATGGGCTCGATCTCCAACCTGGTCACGGGCGGCAAGCGCCTCCGGGCCCTGATGTGCTACTGGGGTTGGCGCGGMGCCGGCGGGGAGGCCGGCGCGGCCGAGGTGGTGACGGCGGGCTCGGCCCTGGAACTGTTMCAGGCCGCGGCCCTGATCCACGATGACATCATTGACCGCTCTGATACCCGGCGTGGCGGCCCTAGCGTGCACCGCCGGTTCAGCGAACTGCACGAGACCCAGGGCTGGGCACTGGACAGTGAGCGGTTCGGCCATGCCGCCGCCATCMTGACCGGCGATCTCTGCCTGTCCTTCAGCGAGGAATCGTTCACGGAAATCGGACACCGCGCCGCGTCCGGCAGCCCCGCGCGGCTCATCTTCAACCTCATGCGCGCCGAAGTGATGGCCGGGCAGTACCTGGACATCCTCGAAGAGGTCGCCGGGCCGCGGCGGGACCGCGCCGGCGCGGTCAGCCGCGCCCAGTCCATCATTCGGTTCAAGTCGGCCAAGTACTCCACGGAGCACCCGCTCGCACTGGGGGGCGCCCTTGCCGGCGCCGGTGACGAGCTGCTGCGCGGCTATTCCGCTTTTGCCCTGCCGCTCGGCGAAGCGTTCCAGTTGCGCGACGACGTCCTCGGCGTCTTCGGCGACCCTGTCACCACCGGCAAACCGGCCGGCGACGATCTGCGCGAGGGCAAGCGCACGGTCCTGGTCGCGTTCGCCCTGGACCAGGCCTCGCCGGCGGAATCGGAGTTCATCGATGCCAAGCTCGGCAACCCCGAGCTCAGCGATGCTGACATTGCGGAGATCCGKCGGATCATCGTGGACTGCGGTGCGCTCCAGRCCACGGAAGTACTCATTGAGGAGTTCGGGAAGGCGGCCTTTGCCGCCCTGGACCTCCTGCCGCTGGAGGAGCTGCCCAAGACCGCGCTCCGTAAGYTGGCGGAAGCCACGGTCAGCCGCGCCGCCTGACCCGAGTCCCCGCCCCCGGACCCCGGGCCCGGGAAGACGCGAAACGGGCCGTGCACAGCGACATACGCTGTACACGGCCCGCGACTGCCAAAACACGACGTGTTAGATACGTGTTAAGACGTATTAAATAAGTGTTAAATACGTGCTAAACAGGACTGCCAGTGGTGAAGACGACCGGCTTCTTGAGGCTGCCCGTGCGATCAGTGCACGACCGCCAGGGTGCTGCTACCAGGCCAGGGACTGGGCCCGGCGGCGGATTTCTGTCTTGCGGCCCTCACGGAGGGCATCGATCGGCCGGCCTCGCAGGGATTCATCCGGAGTGAAGAGCCAGCTGATCAGTTCCTCGTCCGAGTATCCGGCGTCCGAGAGGACAACGATGGTRCCCTTCAGGCTCTCCACAGMGTGGCCGTCCTGGATGAAAGCCGCCGGTACGGACCGGATGCGCCGGTCGCCGATTCTCACGGCCGCCAGCGCACGCTCGTCCAGAAGTGCATGGACCTTGGTAATAGATACGTTYAGAAGCTGTGCGACATCGGGCAGGGGCAGCCATTCGCCCACGAGGCTTTCTACATTACTCACGGATAAAGATTGCCACGGCGGGGGCCCCGCCGCCTAGTCGGGGTCCGGGTAAAACCCAGCCCGTCCTAGCCAGCCGGCCATGCCGGGAATGCCGCGCCGCTCCACCCGAAGTCCCGACGGGACTTCCCGGAACTCCGACGGGACTCCCCGGGCACTCCGGCCGGACCAACGGGATCCGTACAAGGGACTGACAAAGGGCTCCCAGGGGTCTCCGACGCAACTCCGTGCGGAGGCCGACGTGCCGACACGGCGAAAATCGCTTTGCGGCATATCAAACAGTTCTTGTGCGAATTGCCAATTCATGAGACATTCACATAGATCACATTTGTAACAGAAATAACTTTTGTCACACTGGTAACACCAGTTGTACCGGCCTGACCGCAGCGTTGCCGCTGAGAAGAGGATCTTTCCAATGACAACCTCACGTGCGCCACAGCACCACCCGAGGCCCAGCCTGCCGCTGATCGCGGCGACGACGGCGGCGCTTCCCGCCGTCGTGCTTTCCTCCCTGGCGATCGCCCAGCCTGCGGTTGCCGAACCCCGTGCGCGTGCCGTCCCGGCAACCCTCGCGGCCGCCATGCGCGCCCAGGCAAAAGCTGAGGTGGCCACGTCCCTCAAGGCGGCAGTGATCCCCGCCGCTTCCGTTCCGGTCACCCTGCCCAGCGCCCTGCGGCCGGCGCAGTCGGCGGTTCCCGCCCAATACACGATCGCCMGCGGCGACACCATCAGCGCCGTTGCCGGCCGCTACGGCCTGGACACCTACGCCGTGCTCAAGCTAAACAACCTGCAGGCCAACACGATCATTTACCCCGGGCAGAAGATCAAGCTCACGGGTTCGACGGCGGCCGCGCCGGCCATTTCAAAGCCGGCCGCTTCAAAGCCGGGCGCTTCCGCCTCAGTGACGTCAGCCCAGGCCAGCGTCTACGTGGTGAAGCCCGGCGACACCCTGAGCGCCATCGCCGCCCGCCACGGCGTTGGGCTGTCCGAGGTCTTCAAGTGGAACGGGCTCGGCATGGGCTCCATCATCTATCCCGGCCAGAAGGTCAAGGTCAGCGGCGGTTCCAGCACGCAGGCGCCGTCCGCTCCCGCGGCACCGGCCCCGGCAGCCCCGTCGAAGCCCGCAACGGCGCCGGCCGGCTCCGGTTCCTACACCATCAAGTCCGGGGACACCCTCTCCGGCATCGCGGCCCGCAACGGCGTCCGGCTCTCCGACGTCCTGTCCGYCAACCGGCTGACGATGTCGAGCATTATCTACCCGGGCCAGAAACTCGTCATCCCCGGCGCGTCCACCATCTCCCCGTCCTCGACGACGCCTGCCGCAACCCAGCCTGCCGCAACGACGCCGCTCGTGCCCAGCACGTTCCTCGKGTTCACGTACCCGGCTGCGGTGGTCAGCTCGGCCAACCAGAACAAGGCGCTGCTCAACGCTTCCCCGGTCCCCACACGCGAACAGATGAAGTCGATCGTGGCGGACACGGCACGGCGCATGGGCGTCGACGCCAGCCTGGCCCTGGCCTTCGCCTACCAGGAATCAGGCTTCAACMAGCGCGCAGTGTCCCCGGCCAACGCGATCGGCACCATGCAGGTCATCCCGTCCTCGGGCGAGTGGGCCTCGGAGCTGGTGGGCCGCAAGCTGAACTTGCTGGATCCGTACGACAACGCCACGGCAGGCGTTGCCATTATCCGTCAGCTGGTGCGCACCAGCTCTGATCTGGACAACGCGATCGCCGGCTACTACCAGGGCCAGTACTCGGTCAGCCAGAACGGCATGTACGAGGACACCAAGGCCTATGTCGCCGCCATCAACGCCAACCGGACGCTGTTCCGCTAAATACAGGCTCCCGCACGGCGGACCTCTTCGCTACGGGCCCGGATCGCATGTTGGTCCGGGCCCGTTTCTGTCCAGCGACTAGGATTGTATGGTGCAGGAATACGTGTCGGACGCTCTCGTCGGGAACCTGGTGGACAACCGCTACCGGGTTCAATCCAAGCTTGCCCGCGGCGGGATGTCCACCGTGTACCTCGCCACAGACCAGCGCCTCGAGCGCGATGTCGCGCTGAAGGTGCTCCATCCCCACCTGGCCGACGATCCGCAGTTCCTGGACCGGCTGGGACGCGAAGCCAAAGCCGCCGCCCGGCTCTCCCACCCCCATGTGGTCGGCGTCCTGGACCAGGGCGAGGACGGCCCCCTTGCCTACCTCGTCATGGAGTACATCAAGGGCCATACCCTGCGGGACGTCCTCAACGAGAAGGGCGCCCTCTCACCGCGGCTGGCCCTGGCGCTGATCGATCCTGTGGTCGAGGGGCTGGGCGCCGCGCACGCCGCCGGCATGATCCACCGCGACATCAAGCCGGAAAACGTCCTGATCGCCGACGACGGGCGGATCAAACTCGGCGACTTCGGCCTGGCACGCGCCATCTCGACCTCCACCAGCACCGGCGCCTTGATCGGGACTGTCGCCTACCTCTCCCCCGAGCTCGTGCTGGGCAAACAGGCGGACGCCCGCAGCGATATCTACTCCGTCGGGATCATGCTCTACGAAATKGTCACCGGCCGGCAGCCGTTCGACGGCGAGGTGCCCATCCAGGTCGCCTACCAGCACGTCAATTCCACCGTGGAGGCCCCGTCCGTCCAGGTGCCGGGGCTGGCCGCAGAGATCGACGAACTCGTCCAGTGGTGCACGGACCGGGACCCGGACAAGCGCCCCGTCGACGGGAACGCGCTKTTGTCCGAACTCCGGCACATCCGAACCAACCTCAGCGACGCCGAACTCGACCTCCAACCGCCGGCGGCCGTCCTCAGCCCGCTGCCGGCCGTCGCCGCCCCGCCGGGCCGGCCGCCCGCCGGTGCTGTCCCGGCGTCGGCTGTGCAGGACACTGCCTATGTGAAGCCCCCCACGGACATGCCCACCGAGGTGTACGGCGGCCTCCAGCAGCCCACCGAGATGATCTCCCGCAGYGGCAGCCCGACCACCGTGATGACCAGCGGACCGAGGCGTCCCGCCTATGGCCCGCTGTCCACCCCGGAAGACTTGTCCGCTCCGGAAGAAGGGGCTTATCAGGGCGCCGCAGGGTACGACGAACCCGGCGACGTCGGCACCGCCACCAGCAAGCGCGCCCAGCGCAAACTGGACCGGGACGAGGAGAAGGCGCGCCAGCGCGCCGCGGCCACGCCCACCAAGACCCTGCATGAGGGGAACCGACGACGCCGCGGGCTGCTCTGGATTGTCCTCCTTGTGGTCGCGGCGCTCCTCGCCGCCGTCGCGGGCTGGTTCTTCGGCATGGGCCCCGGCTCGCCCGGAACGATTCCCCCGGTAACCAACAAGACTGTGGCGGAGGCCCAGGACCTGCTCCGCACGGCCGGGTTCCAATCCACCGTCAAGGATGTGTTCGACGACAACGTCTCGCCGGGCTTAGTGGTCGCGTMCGAGCCCAAGGCAGGCGAGGTCATCCGGAAATTCCAGCCAGTGTCACTTGCCGTGTCCAAGGRCCCGGAACTGTTCCCGCTGCCGGACCTCGCGGKGAAGACCCTGGACGACGCCAAGACCGCCCTCAACGGCGCCGAAATGGCCCTGGGCCCGATCACCGAGACGTTCGATGAGACGGCACCGGCCGGGACTGTCCTGGCCCAGGCGCCGCGCAGCGGCAATCCCGTCAGGCACGGGACTCCGGTGAGCCTGACGGTTTCGAAGGGCCCGCAGCCCATTCCGGTTCCGGATGTCCGCGGCCAGGAGCAGGGTGCCGCTGTGAAGGCCCTTGAAGCCGCCGGGCTGAAAGCCGTCGTGGCCCCGGATCCGGTCAATGACCGGACCGTCCCGAAGGGGGCGGTGGTGGCCCAGGATCCTGCCTCCGGCAACCTGACCAGGGGCGGATCCGTGACGCTGACGATCTCCAAGGGACCGAAGCTCGTCCAGGTACCGAGTGTCTTTCGCCAGCCCGAAGCCGAGGCAGTCCAAGCTCTCAAGGATGCAGGCTTCGACGTGAAAGTGACCTACGCCTTCGGCGCGTCGGTGCTGGGGCTGGTCGCGGGCCAGGACAAGACCGGCCAGCAGCCGGAAGGCTCACTCATCACTATCACCGTAACTTAGCTCGGCAGAGCCTAGCGCSGCCCCAGAAAGAAGCTCCGCCCGGCTGGACCAGCCGGGCGGAGCTTGTGTGTCAGGACTTTAGTTTTTTGTCAGGACTTCAGACAGTGCAGCGGGTCAGCGCTTGGAGAGCGCACCGGCCACGAGGAACGCCATTTCGAGCGACTGCATGTGGTTCAGGCGCGGATCGCAGACAGATTCGTAGCGGTCCAGGAAGGCCTCCTGGTCGATCGGGTCGGCTCCACCGAGGCATTCGGCGACGTCGTCGCCCGTCATCTCCACGTGCAGGCCGCCGGGAACGGTGCCGAGCCCGTGGTGGACCTCGAAGAATCCGMGGACTTCGTCGATGACGTCGTCGAAATTGCGGGTCTTGTAGCCGTTGGGCGAGGTKACCGTGTTGCCGTGCATGGGGTCGGTGACCCACAGGACCTGTGCGCCGGACGCGGTGACGCGCTCGACGATCGGCGGCAGCTTCTCGCGGATGTTGCCGGCGCCCATGCKGGTGATGAAGGTGAGCCGGCCGGGCTCGCGCTCCGGGTCCAGCTTGTCGATCAGGCGCAGGGCGTCGTCGCCGCTCGTCGACGGGCCGAGCTTCACGCCGATGGGGTTGCGGACGCGGGAGAGGAAGTCGACGTGCGCGTGGTCCAGTTCGCGGGTGCGCTCCCCGATCCACAGGAAGTGCGCCGAGGTGTCGTAGGGCAGCCCGGTGCGCGAATCGATGCGGGTCAGGGCGCGCTCGTAGTCCAGCAGGAGGGCCTCGTGGCTCGCGTAGAACTCCACGCGCTTGAGTGCCTCGAAGTCGGCGCCGCAGGAGGMCATGAACTTGATGGCGCGGTCGATGTCCCGGGCCAGCGACTCGTAGCGGGCGTGCGCCGGATTTTCGGTGAAGCCCTTGTTCCACTGGTGCACCAGGCGGAGGTCCGCGAAGCCGCCCTGTGTGAACGCACGGATCAGGTTCAGGGTGGAGGCGGAGGTGTGGTACGCCTTGAGCATCCGGCTGGCATCATGTGCGCGGGACTCAGGCGTGAAGTCGTAGCCGTTGACGATGTCGCCACGGTAGGCCGGCAGGGTGACGCCGTCGCGTGTTTCGTCGTTGGAGGAGCGGGGCTTGGCGAACTGGCCCGCCATGCGGCCCATCTTGATGACCGGCATGGCCGCACCGTAGGTGAGGACAACGGCCATCTGCAGGATGGTCCGGACGCGGGCACTGATCTTGTCCGCCGTCGCCGCCTCGAAGGTCTCGGCGCAGTCGCCGCCCTGGAGCAGGAATGCCTTGCCCTGCGCGGCGGCAGCGAGGCGTTCGCGAAGGATGTCCACTTCGCCCGCGAACACGAGGGGCGGGAGGACGGAAAGTTCCTTGACGGACGCTTYGAAGACAGCCGGGTCCGACCACGTGGGCTGCTGCGAGGCCGGGAGTTCCCGCCAGTTGTCCAGTCCGGGATAGTTGGCGGCTCCGCTCTGGGCGGTGCTGGTCAGCGGGGAAACTGGTTTCTCAGATAGCTCGGTCACTATCTAAGGATAGTTGTCCCGTGGCTGTTCGGCGGTCCCGCCTGTCATTGACAGCCCGGTTTCCGTCATATGGCAACCGGGGGGACTCAGGAACTCCCGGAAACCTCCGGACCGTCCTCGCCTGGCGCCGTCGGATCGACGTCGTCCGGGGATGATTCCTGGACTGATTCTGAGGCTGCCGCCTGGCCCGCGCCTGGCGCCTGGTCCGKGACCACGTCCTGCGCTTTGCMCGCCAGACGKAGTTTCAYGACGGCGGCGTACTCGTCCACGTATTCCTGGCCGGACAGCCGCATGAGTTCATACATGATCTCGTCGGTCACCGAGCGCTGGATMAGCCGGTCATCCTCCATCCCGTAGTAGCGGCTGAAGTCGAGCGGTTCGCCGAAGATCATGCCGATACGGCGAATGTTAGGCACGCGCTTGCCGATCGGCTGGACTTTGTCTGTTCCGATCATCGCCACCGGAATGACCGGGACCCGGGCTTGCAGCGCGAGGCGGGCAACGCCCACTTTGCCGCGATACAGCCGCGCGTCGGGGCTCCGCGTCCCCTCGGGATAGATGCCCAGGAGMGAGCCGTTCTTGAGCACATCCATGCCGGCATCCAGGGACTGCGCGGACGCGACGCCCCCGGACCGGTCCATCGGGAGCTGGTTGGTGAGCCGGAAGAAGGCCGCGGTCAGCCTGCCCTTGATCCCGGTGCCGGTGAAGTATTCGGATTTCGCGAGGAACACCACCGGCCGCGGCACCATGACCGGCATGAAGATGGAGTCGGAGAACGAGAGATGGTTCGAGGCCAGGATCGCGGCGCCCTCGGCCGGGACGTTGTCGAGKCCCTTGACCCAGGGCCGGAACAGCAGCTTCAACACCGGTCCCAGGACAAACGTCTTCATGAACCAATAAAACACTCGGTAACCTCTCCGGAAGGCGTCTGGCGGGCCTCCCGAATCCGGTTCGGCCAGGACTTCAATGGACACCTTACTCTAGTGAGTTTTGTCGCCAAGGGTGACACGATGGGCTCATGAGCGAAAGCAGCACGTCCACGGCGCCAGCCGCTTTCAGCTACYCCGGCCACGGCCCCAACGCCCGGATCGGCGTGGCTATCTGCCACGGATTCACCGGAAGCCCCCTCAGCGTCCTGCCTTGGGCCCGGCACCTCGCGGCCCAAGGGTTCGCAGTCTCGGTCCCGTTGCTGCCTGGCCATGGCACCCACTGGCGGGACCTCGCCCGGAAGGGCTGGCAGGACTGGTACACGAGCTTCGAAACCGCCTACCTGGACCTGGCCGCCCGAACCAGTGACTGCTACGTTGCCGGGCTGTCTATGGGCGGCACCATCGCCCTGCGCACGGCGGCCCGCCACGGCGTGGCCGGCGTCGCGGCGGTMAACCCCGGCCTGAGCTTCTACGACCGCAGAGTCAGGATTGTMGGACTGCTCAAGTACTTCCAGCGGACCACGACGCCGGTCCAGGAGGAGAACCCCACGGCCTCCACCACCGACGACGGCGACTACTCCCTGACGCCGCTGGCGGCGGTCCACCAGCTCCGCCGGCTATTCTCCGCGACGTTCCGGGACMTGCCGTCCGTCCAGGCCCCGACCTTGGTCTTCAAGTCCGACACCGACGCCGTCGTCCCGCCGTCGTCCTTGGAACTTCTGCGCAGGCGCCTGGGGTCCCGGGACCTCAGGGTCGTCCGCCTCCCGCACAGCGGGCATGTTGCGACCCTGGACGCCGATGCGCCGCTAATCTTTGAAGAATCAGTCCGATTCTTTCTTCTGCACGCCCGTTCCACCACGCCGCCCACCGCCCCCTCGGAGACCCCATGAGCATCCTCCCGGACCACTCGCCGTTCAGCAGCCCGTTCACGGGAACCGGCCCCCGGACCGGCGTCGTGGTGTCCCACGGCTTTACCGGCAGCCCGCACAGCGTGCGGGAGTGGGCGGTGTCCCTGGCAGGTGCCGGATTCGCCGTCCGGATGCCGCTGCTGCCGGGTCACGGAACGAGCTGGCAGGAGCTGGCCCGGACCCGCTGGCAGGACTGGCACGCGGCCCTGGATGCCGCCTACCTTGAGCTGGCGGAGGAGTGCGACGTCGTGGTCGTGGCAGGACTGTCCATGGGTGGCGCGCTGGCGCTGCGGATCGCCGCCACACGCCCGGTGGCAGGAGTCGTGGCGGTCAACCCCGGCCTGGTCATCGATGACCCGCGAGCCCCGCTGGCCGGCATCTTGAAGTACGTCCTCAAGAGCACGCCCGCAATCGCCAATGACATCCTCAAACCGGACACGGATGAGGGCGCGTACCCGCGGACGCCGGTGGCCGCCGCGCACGAGCTCAACAAGCTGTTCAAGGACACCGTGCGACTGMTGCCGCGCATCACCGCTCCCGTCCGGGTTTACCGTTCCACGGTGGACCATGTGGTGTCCGAGTCCAGCATGGCAGCCCTGCGCCATGGGCTGACCAACGCCCAACTCGAGGTGATCCGGCTGGAAAACAGCTACCACGTGGCCACCATGGACAACGACGCGCCCGAGATCTTCCGTGGCACGGCAGAGTTCGTCCGGTCCGTGACACCCCCGGCCGGTCCGGACGCCGCCCGCGCCAGCCGGAAGGACACGGCCAATGACTAAACCCGACCCCAGCGTGCCGGACCCGGAGACCCCGGACCCCGAGACCCMGGCGCCGGACCCTGCAGACACCGGTTCGCCCGGCCGTGGAGCTTCGAAGGAAAGCGGTGCATCGGGTTCAAGTGGTGCAGKAGGCGAACGTGACCCCGCGGGCGCCCATTCCGCCGGTCCCCTGCCGCCGCACGGGTCCGATGCCCATGAGTCCCGGCCCCCAGAGTCGCCGGACTCCCCCGCCGCAGGAGCACTGTCCGCCGACGACGACGCCGTGTGGCTGGACCTCGTCGCCCGGCTTGAAGGGGTCGGGGAAGGCGGCCCTGAGAGCCTCGGAGGCGACACGCACGACGGCGGCGGACCGTCCTCCGGCGGAACGGACGGTGCCGGCGGCAGCACCGGCACCGGCACCGGGGCCAGGACGTTCCGTGATTTTGACCCGCTGGGCCTCGCGGGCACCGCGCCGATCGAGCTCTCCGCCGCGGAACGGCTCGCTCCTGCCCCCGGCCAGCCGACGGGCGGCATCGAGGTGCCGGAGGCCGCGTCCGGCCCCCGCGACTATGAGCCCGAGGACGACGACGGCGCGTTTGTCCCGGAGGAGCCGCCCAGCCTGGCCGGGTCTGATCCGATGACGGTCCTGGCGTGGCTTGGCGCCGTGGGCGGACCGATTGCACTCGTGCTCTCGGCGATGTTCTGGCGTTCGGCCCCGATGCTGGCGATCCTTGGCATGGTGGTCGCGTTCGCGGCCTCGGTGGTGTTCCTGATCATGAAGCTGCCGGGCGAAAAGGACGACCACGACGACGGGGCGCGCGTCTAGCCCGCGCAGTCAGTTATTGCCGGTGCCTTCGCTGTCGATGCTTTCACTGCCGATGCTTTCACTGCCGATGCTTTCACTGCCGATGCTTTCACTGCGTTTAGGTGTGCATCCGGCTGCTGACCCTGGAGAGGTCTGCGGCGCCGATGAGGCCGGCATTGGGTCCGAGGGCCGCAAGGTCGATCTCCGCGGCGGGCCGGAAACCGCGGCCCGTGRGGTTCCGCGCGAAGGCCTTCCGGGCTGGGCCGACGAGGAGCTCGCCGGCGTCGCACAGTCCGCCGCCGATCACGAACTTCCCGGGATCCAGGGCCGCGGCAAGGTTTGCCAGGCCCAGGCCCAGCCACTCCCCGACGTCCTCGATGAGTTCGCGCGACGTCGGATCGCCGGCCTTGGCCAGCTCCGTGACGATCGCGCCCGTGATGCGCGAGACGTCCCCGTCGACGGCCTTGAGCAGCTCCTGGGCAACCGGTGAATTCGCGGCGGCCAACTCCCGTGCCTCGCGGCCCAGTGCATTGCCTGAGGCGTATTGCTCCCAGCAGCCCCGGTTGCCGCACTCGCAGCGGTGGCCGCCCGGCATGATGATMTGGTGGCCGAACTCCCCCGCCACACCGAACCGGCCGCGTTCGAGCCGGCCGTCCATCACCATGGCGCCGCCGATCCCGGTGCCCAGGGTGATGCAAACCAGCCGGTTCTGCCCCTGACCGGCGCCGAAGCGCCACTCCGCCCAGGCGGCGGCGTCGGCGTCGTTGGTCAGCAGGACGGGGCGCCGCAGCAGCCGCTGCAGGTTGTCTCGCAGCGGTTCGTTGCGCCAGGCCAGGTGCGGGCTGAAGAGAACCGTCGCGCCGTCGAGGTCCATCCAGCCGGCGGCGCCGATTCCGACCGACCAGATCCGGTGCCCGGCGCCCAGTTCTTCGACAAGTTCGACAATGACCTGTTCCACCGCGCGCGGGTCGTTGCCCGGGGTGGAGCGTTTCGCCTGGCTGAGGATCCGGCCCTCGGCATCGACGACGCCGGCAGCAACCTTGGTGCCTCCGATGTCGACGCCGATTGCCAGGCCCTTGCGGCCCAGCCGCAGCTGCGAACGGAAGTCGTGGGTGGCCGCAGTGGCCGCCGCTCCGGCCAGGGCCTTGCTGCGCCAGGCGGCGGTCCGGCGGCGCAGGCCGGGCTGCCGGCCGGGTGTTGGTGTCTGCATGATTCCCCATTCTATTCGCCGGCGCCGGCGCAGCCGCGGATKCCGGACGCACCACCCCGGCGCCGGTCTCCCCGACGCTCCTGACTGGCGGAATGACGGCCTCGACCGTAAAGTTACTCGCCAGTAGGTGTCGCAGAACACACCTTCGCGGGACCGCATACTAGGCTTAGGCCTACCCGTTGCGGGCCTATGGATACCAATGGATACCAAAGGAGCTGTCGTGCGAGAAATCATTGTCCCGCCCCTGGTGAACGTCGATCCGGACACCAACGTCACCGAACTCGTGGTGCGCCAGGCGGCCAAGGCCTCGAACCCTGCGCTGTTCTCGCGGCTCGACGCAGCGGGCCAGTGGCAGGATGTCCGCGCCACGGATTTCCTGGCCGACGTCTCAGCCCTCGCCAAGGGCCTCATGGCCAGCGGCGTGGCTGCCGGGGACCGGGTGGGCATCATGTCCCGCACCCGCTACGAATGGGCCCTGGTCGACTTCGCCATCTGGTTTGCCGGCGCCGTCTCCGTCCCGATCTACGAGACCTCCTCCCCCTCACAGGTGGCCTGGAACCTCGGCGACTCCGGTGMCGTGGCCGCATTCGGCGAATCCGCGCATCACGAGGACATCATMCGGCAGGCGGCCACCTCCGAAGGCCTTGCCGCCCTGCAGCACGTCTGGCAGCTTGAGGGCAACGGCCTGGACGAGGTCCGTGCGGCCGGAACCGGGATAAGCGACGCCGAGCTCGAGGAGCGGCGCCGCCTGGCGTCCCTGAACGACGTCGCCACGATCATCTACACCTCCGGCACCACGGGCCGGCCCAAGGGCTGCGAGCTGACCCACGGCAACTTCGTGGAACTGTCCGAGAACGCCCTGGCCACGTCGCTGGGCACGATCGTCCACGAGCAGGCCAGGACCATCATGTTCCTGCCGCTGGCCCACGTCTTCGCGCGTTTCATCTCCGTGCTCGCGGTMGCCGCCGGCGTGACGGTGGCGCACACACCGGACATCAAGAACCTGCTGCCGGACCTGCAGAGCTACAAGCCGACCTTCATCCTCGCCGTCCCGCGCGTCTTCGAAAAGGTCTACAACTCAGCCCTGACCAAGGCCGAGGACGGCGGCAAGGGCGCCATCTTCCACCGCGCCGCAGACACCGCGATCGAATACTCCCGGSCCCGGCAGGCCGGCAAGGTGGGCCTTGCCCTGAAGCTCAAGCACGCCTTGTTCGACAAACTCGTGTACGCCAAGCTCCGGAACGCCATGGGCGGCCAGGTCTCGCACGCGGTGTCCGGCGGAGGGCCGCTCGGCGAACGCCTGGGCCACTTCTTCCAGGGCATCGGCCTGCAGATCCTGGAAGGCTACGGGCTGACCGAAACCACMGCGCCGGTCACCGTKAACACCCCGGACCTGATCAAGATCGGCACCGTGGGTGCGCCTATTCCCGKKAACGCCGTCAGGATCGCGGACGACGGCGAGATCCTCGCCAAGGGCGTGTGCGTTATGCGCGGCTACTACAAGCGCGATGACCTGTCCGCCGACGCTTTCGACAACGGCTGGTTCCGCACCGGGGACATCGKCCAGTTGGATGAGCAAGGGTTCCTGACCATCACCGGGCGCAAGAAGGAAATCATCGTCACGGCCGGCGGCAAGAACGTGGTCCCGGCCCTGCTGGAGGACCAGATCCGGGCGGACGCCCTGGTCTCCCAGGTGCTGGTGGTGGGCGACAACCGCCCGTTCATCGGCGCCCTGGTCACGCTCGATGAGGAAGCCCTCCCCGGCTGGCTGGGCCRCCACGGGCTCCCGGCGTCGACCTCGCTCGCTGACGCGGCCGAGAACCCGGCCGTCAAAGCCGCGGTCCAGGAACTCATAAACCACGCCAACCAGTCGGTGTCCCAGGCCGAGGCGATCAAGTCCTTCCGGATCGTGCCGGCCRACTTCACCGAAGCCTCCGGCCATCTKACCCCCTCCATGAAKGTCAAGCGGGCCCAGGTGCTCAAGGACTTCGAGACCGTGATCGAGGAAATGTACAACGCCAAGCGTCCCACGCTCGCCTAGGCAGCGCACGCGCCACAACAACGAAGGGTCCTTCCAGCTCCTGCCGKAAGGACCCTTCGTTGTTACCGCTATTCGACGACGAGCAGCAGGTCCCCGCCCTGGACCTGCTCCACCGCGCCGACGGCGAGGCGCGAGACGGTGCCGCCCACCKGCGTCGTGATGGAGGCTTCCATCTTCATGGCCTCGATCGTGGCGACGGTGTCGCCGGCCTTGACCGTGTCGCCGGCCTTGACGGTCAGCGTGACGGCGCCGGCGAACGGCGCGGCCACCTGGCCCGGCTGGGTGGCGTCGGCGCGTTCGGCGGCCTTGACGTTGCTCACCACGGAACGGTCGCGGACCACGACGGGCCGGGACTGGCCGTTGAGCGTGCACATGACGGTGCGCATGCCCTTCTCGTCGGGCTCGGAGACGGCCTCAAGGGAGGCGATCAGCCGGACGCCCTTCTCGAGTTCGATTTCGTGTTCCGCACCGCGCTGCAGCCCGAAGAGGTAGTCGCGGGTATCCAGCACCGAAAKGTTGCCGTAGGACTCCACACTCTTCAKGTAGTCCTTGGTGGGACCGGCGAAGAGCAGGCGGTTGAGCGTGCGCTGGCGGGTCTTGGAGTCGCCCTGCAGCGCAGCGCTGTCCTCGGCGCTGAGCTCGACGTCGCGGACCTTCACGGTGCGGCCCTGCAGGGCCTTCGTGCGGAAAGGCTCCGGCCAGCCGCCGGGCGGGTCGCCGAGTTCGCCGGAGAGGAAGCCGATCACGGAATCCGGGACATCGTACTTCTGCGGGTTCTCGTTGAAGTCCGCGGGATCGGCGTTGAGGCCCACGAGGTGCAGGGCGAGGTCGCCCACCACCTTGGACGACGGCGTCACCTTRACCAGGCGGCCCAGGATGCGGTCCGCCGCKGTGTACATGTCCTCAATCGCCTCGAAACGCTCGCCGAGACCCAGTGCCATCGCCTGCTGGCGCAGGTTGGACAACTGCCCGCCGGGGATCTCGTGCTGGTAGACCCGGCCCGTGGGGCCCGGCAGTCCGGATTCGAACGGTGCGTAGACCCGGCGGACGGCTTCCCAGTACGGCTCCAGGGCGCACACGTTCGCCAGGCTGAGTCCGGTGTCGCGCGGCGTGTGGGCCAGCGCGGCGACGAGGGCGGAGGCCGAGGGCTGGCTGGTGGTGCCGGCGAGCGAGGCCGATGCCACGTCCACGGCGTCCACTCCGGCGTCCACGGCCGCGAGGAGCGTGGCCAGCTGGCCGCCTGCGGTGTCGTGGGTGTGCAGGTGGACCGGGAGGTCGAACCGTTCCCGCAGGGCCGTCACAAGGCGCGCCGMGGCGGCAGGGCGCAGAAGCCCGGCCATATCCTTGATCGCGAGGACGTGCGCCCCGGCGTCGACGATCTTCTGCGCCAGCTCCAGGTAGTAGTCCAGGGTGTAGAGGGTCTCCTCCGGGTCCAGCATGTCCGCGGTGTAGCAGAGGGCGACCTCGGCGACGGCGGTGCCGGTCTCGCGGACGGCGCGGATGGCCGGGGCCATCTGGTTGACGTCGTTGAGGGCGTCAAAGATCCGGAAGATGTCGATGCCTGTGGCGGCGGCCTCGTTGACGAACGCCACCGTGACCTCTTCCGGGTAGGGCGTGTAGCCCACGGTGTTGCGGCCGCGGAGCAGCATCTGCAGGCAGAGGTTCGGCAGTGCCTTGCGCAGGGCGGCGAGCCGGTCCCACGGGTCTTCGCCGAGGAAGCGCAGGGCGACATCGTAGGTCGCACCGCCCCAGGCCTCCACCGACAACAGCTCCGGGAGCAGCTTGGACACGGCCGGTCCGGCCGCGACGAGGTCGCGGGTGCGCACCCGGGTGGCGAGCAGGGACTGGTGCGCGTCGCGGAAGGTGGTGTCCGTGACGGCAACGGCGTCCTGGGCGCGCAGGGCCCTGGCGAAGCCTTCCGGGCCCAGCTCCAGGAGCCGCTGGCGAGACCCCGGCCGGGCTGCGGCGTCGCCAAGGGCCGGAAGCTTGTCCGCCGGATTCGTGTGGACCGTCAGTTCGCCGTTGGGCTTGTTGACCGTAACGTCCGCGAGCCAGGTCAGCAGCTTGGTGCCGCGGTCTGCGGAGACCCGCGCCTTCAGCAGCTGGGGCCGTTCGTCGATGAACKAGGTGGCCACATCCCCGGCGACGAAGTCGGGATCGTCCAGGACGGCCTGCAGGAAGGAGATGTTGGTGGACACGCCGCGGATGCGGAATTCGGCAAGGGCGCGGCGGGCGCGGGCGACGGCGGCAGGGTAATCGCGGCCACGGCAGGTCAGTTTCACCAGCATGGAGTMGAAGTGCGGGCTGATCTCCGCGCCCGAGTAGACGGTGCCGCCGTCGAGCCGGACGCCGGCACCGCCGGCAGAACGGTAGCCGGTGATCTTGCCGACGTCGGGCCGGAAACCGTTGGCCGGGTCCTCGGTGGTGATGCGGCACTGCAGCGCCGCACCCTTGAGCTGGACGGTTTCCTGCGAGAGGCCCAGGTCCGCGAGGGTCTCGCCGGCGGCGATGCGCAGCTGTGCCTGAACKAGGTCGACGTCGGTGACCTCCTCCGTGACCRTGTGCTCGACCTGGATGCGCGGGTTCATTTCGATGAACACGTGCTKGCCGGCGCGCTCCCCGACGGTGTCGACGAGGAATTCGACCGTGCCGGCGTTGACKTAGTTCAGTGCCTTCGCGAACTTCACGGCGTCGCGGTACAACGCCTGCCGGATGCCTTCGTCGAGGTTCGGGGCCGGTGCGATCTCAACCACCTTCTGGTGGCGGCGCTGGATGGAACAGTCGCGCTCGAAGAGGTGCATGATGTTGCCCTCGGCATCGGCCAGGATCTGGACCTCGATGTGGCGGGGGCGCAGGACGGCCTGCTCGAGAAACATGGTGGGATCACCGAACGCGGCATCGGCTTCGCGCATGGCGGCCTGCAGGGCCTCCGGGAGAGCGTCGCGGGTGTCGACGCGGCGCATGCCGCGCCCGCCACCGCCGGCGACGGCCTTGGCGAAGATCGGGAAGCCGATTTCATCCGCGGCGGCGATCAGTTCGTCCAGGTCTTTCGAGGGCTGGCTCGACTTGAGCACGGGGACACCGGCCTTGCGGGCGGCCTCGAGGGCGGCCACCTTGTTGCCCGCAAGTTCCAGAACTTCCGCCGGCGGCCCGACGAACGTGATGCCGGCCTCCTTGGCGGCCCGCGCCAGGCGCGGGTTCTCGGAGAGGAAGCCATAGCCGGGGTAGATGGCGTCCGCACCGGACTCCTTGGCTACGCGCACCACTTCGTCAACGTCAAGGTACGCCCGGACCGGGTGCCMCTCCTCGCCGATCAGATACGCCTCGTCGGCCTTCTGGCGGTGAATCGAGTTACGGTCCTCGTTGGGAAACACGGCGACAGTCTTGGCACCCAGCTCGTAGCCCGCGCGGAAAGCGCGAATCGCGATTTCCCCGCGGTTGGCCACCAGAATCTTAGAAAACATACTTCTCCTGCTTCATCGCGGGCGTATCGGTAAGTGCTCACAGTGTCTAAGACCCGTGCGGGCAAACACAAATCATTGTGGCCACCGTCACAGCATTATCCGTCACKGACGCGGCGTTGGGCAGGGCCTGCGGCTTTTCGCTTGTCTCCCGCCCCGGYCCGTTTGCGCGGTTCTGCGTCCTCGTCGCCGGATGAAACGGGTTTCGTCKGAGCATCAACATATGATGAGTGGGTGCGTGGCGCATGCACGCCCCGGCTCCGGAGAACKCGGGAGCCGGCACCACCCCGTCTCGGCAACCGGCGTTAGGTATTGGTTTTTCAAGTGCAAGTAGTGAGCATCAGCAGCCTTAAAGGCGGTGTCGGCAAGACATCCGTGACCACCGGACTGGCGTCGGCGGCATTGGCCGCAGGCATCCCGACCCTCGTCGTCGACCTTGACCCGCACGCTGACGCCAGCACGGCCCTGGGCGTCAKCCCGGACGATCAGCTCGATATCGGCAGGATGCTGCGCTCTCCGCGGCGCGCGCGCCTGGCGGACAATGTGGTTCCCAGCGGGTGGGTGGAACATGCCAGACTCAACGGCAGCTCCGCCGGCGCCCTGCAGGCCGGCGCTGCACGGTCCGCTTCCTCACCGTCCATTCTGGATGTCGCCGTGGGCTCGGCCTACACCGGTATATACGACCGGCCCGACCTCGGCCGCCGCGACCTCCGCAGGCTGTCCGCTGTCCTGGCGGGCGCCGAGAACTATGAGCTCATCCTGGTCGACTGCCCGCCGTCGCTGAACGGCCTCACCCGGATGGCGTGGTCAGCGAGCGACAAGGTGACCCTGGTGGCCGAACCCGGGCTCTTTTCGGTGGCGGGCACGGAGCGCACCATGCGCGCCATCCAACTGTTCCGGCAGGAATTCGCCCCCAAGCTGTCCCCCGCCGGCATTGTGGCCAACCGGGTGCGMAGCGGCTCGGCCGAGCACGCCTTCCGGCTATCGGAGATGGAGTCCATGTTCGGCCAACTGCTGCTGACTCCACACATCCCGGAGCAGGCCAACTKGCAGCAGATCCAGGGCGCCGCCCACTCGATCCACCACTGGCCCGGGGACTCGGCCAAGAATGCGGCTGGACTCTTCGATGCCCTGCTGCAGAACCTCCTGCACCCCAATGGCCTGGCCACCGCCGGCTCCGTCCGCAACCGCAGCCAGCGCTGAACAGCGCTAAACACAGCAGCGACGACGACGCTCGGGAACCAAGAACCACAGCAGACAGAACTGAGGCCGCCTTCCCACAGGGAAGGCGGCCTCAGACTGTTCTATAAGAGTTCGCTAGCMGATCTTTCGCGCCGCGCGGCGCTTGCTCAGTTCGTCGTCGGGAAAGGATTGGTCCGCGGCGTGTTCGCTGGGAAGGGCAGCGAGGCTGCCTTCAACCTCGCGCCAAACACGGCCGACGGCGATGCCGAACACCCCCTGGCCGCCCTGGACAAGATCAATCACTTCGTMGGCCGAGGTGCACTCGTAGACACTTGCGCCGTCGCTCATGAGCGTGATTTGTGCAAGGTCCTCGACACCGCGCTCACGGAGGTGCTCGACGGCGGTGCGGATCTGCTGGAGTGAAACGCCGGTGTCCAGGAGCCGCTTGACGACCTTGAGGACCAGAATGTCGCGGAAGCCGTAGAGTCGCTGCGAACCGGAGCCGGCCGCGCCGCGGACTGCGGGCTCAACAAGTCCCGTGCGTGCCCAGTAGTCGAGCTGGCGGTAGGTGATGCCGGCCGCTTTGCAGGCGGTGGGGCCGCGGTAGCCCGCGTCTTCGTCCAGAACGGGAAGATCCTCGGTGAACAGCAGGCCTTGGGCACCGCTGGCGGGCACAGCAACGCMAGCCGTCGCGGCCTGCTTGAGCTCGCTTGCTTCGCCTTTCGGACTCACGTGGACCCTCCTTGTCGTGAGTTCCCCTGAGTAAGTTGCATCGGCAGCAATGTATGTGAACAGCTGCCTGACACAGGATGATGATTCCATCCTTGTAATTCAGCCGGGGCTGCACTTTCCAGTGTGACTTGCGCGGCTACCGTATGCAATGGGAACTTGTACCTTCGACGTTAGGCCTGCCGGGGCCCAAGGTCAAAGACGTTAGGGGTATTCCGCGGGCGTGTCGAAAGATTCATTCTCGGCTTTAACGTTCTGCGTCTTCACAACGGCCCCAGACGTCTCAAAAGCCCCATCCGTAACATGCGTTTCAGCAGTCTCAGCCGCCTCACTGGCGCCTGCCGTKGCGGGCGTTCAGCCGCCGAAGTCTTCGGGTTCGACGTCGTCGAGGAATTCGCGGAAGCGCCGCAGTTCCCCTTCCTCATCCACGGCGGGACCGGGATGCGTGTCCTCGCCCTCGTCGTGTTCGGTGATGCGGACGCCGGCCTCGTCCATGACGGCGTCGGCGCACCAGATCCGGCAC
>NZ_JBFTHK010000054.1:0-25682 GCF_056394205.1 Arthrobacter sp. 10T413_2
GTAATAGCCCGGCGGGGCATAGTTGCCATTTGACGGCATCTGAACGTTCAGTCCGCCCGACGTTTGAGTAAACGGCAGTGACAACGCGCGGGTGTTTTGATCGAAGGAGTGGGTCACCGAGCCAGTGCGGATAAGGGATACGCTCCGTATGTTCGTGGCGTTGGGGGTCTGAACGAAGGTGCTGGCGTTGTATTGCACGGTGGCTGGAACCGAACTGATGGTGGGTCGGGCACCTTTGAACAGATACGGCGGTGAGTAGATCTGGTAGTTCGTCTCGTCGGGTACGCCGGGGTTACCGCCGCTGCCCGAGACGAAGACCCGGCCGTCGGGCAGGAGCAGGGCCGTTGAGTGGTAGAGACGTGGTGCTGTCAATGCGGCCACAGTGGTCCACGCGCCCGTAGCAGGACTCCAGATTTCGGCCGGCTTGACGGCTTTGCTTTCGTCGTAGCCGGACTTGTCGGTGCCACCTCCCGTGGCCAGGACCGTGCCGTCGGGCAGCGTGGTGAGGTTGACGAAGCTGCGGGGATACTGCATAGACGCGGTCGGCTGCCACGTCGGGTTGGGCAGGTTCATATCAAGCGTGAATGCAGAGTTGGATGAGGCGCCAGAAAATCCACTGTCGGATGCCGATCCGGCCTTCAGGAATTTACCGGGGGCGTAGTTGGTGATGGACGCGCCATCAATCAGGCGGCTGTCGATGGTGCTCCACTGCTGTGTGGCCACGTTGAGTGCGAGCGTGGACGTCGCCTGCTCAGAGGCACCAGCCTGTAGCACCCGCCCGTCGGGCAGTTGGTACATGAAGGGGTAGTAGGGGATGTTCTTGGTGGCCGTGCTCAGGTCGCTCCAGGTGTTGTGCTGGGTGTCATAGATCTCAGGAATCTGCACGAGGTCCGTGGCGCCGGTGTTCGCCCCGGAGGTCACGAGTACCCGGCCGTCGCCCAGGGTGGTACCGGTGGGGTACCACCGCGGGTAGTGCATGSGCGCGAGCACCTGCCAGGCCTCGGTGACGGGGCTGAATGCGTCGACATTTCGGATACCCAGTCCCCCGCTGGTAGCCGTTCCGCCGACGACCAGAATGCGGCCGTCCGGAAGTACAGCCTGCCCGGCGCAGAACAGGTCAGCGGCAGCGTTGGGCACCTGGATATAGCTGCCCGTGACCGGGTCCAACAGGTACTGCTGGCCTCCCTGGGTGAAGTCACCCTGAAAAGTCAGGACCTTCCCGGTATTGGTCAGGGCCGCGTGGATGGAAACTTCAGGCCACGCCTGGACTGGTCCCCAGGAACCGACCACCGCGGGGTCGTTGACGGAGTTGCTCACGGTAACAGTCACAGCAGTGGCCGTCGCGGTGTTGCCGGCGGCATCCCGGGCTACGGCCGTGAGCGCATGGGTGCCGCCGGCAACGGCGGTGGTGTCCCACGGCACCGAGTACGGCGGGGCTGTGGACTCGGCCGATAAGTTGGCCCCGTCGAGCTTGAACTGGACACCGGCGACTCCCTGATCATCACTGGCGGTCGCAGTCACAGCTATCGTGCCGCTGACAGTTGAACCATTGGCCGGGCTTGTGAGACTGACTGTGGGCGGCACGGTGTCCGGCGTTCCCGCCGGCAAGATCTCGATCAGCGACAGATTCCACCTGTCGACGGTGGGTGCGGTGTCATTGATCGTCACGGAAGCCGGCGCAGTCGTTGTGCCGGGGGCGGACTGGCGTTGTGTCCAAAACGTGTCGCACTACTGGCAAGGAACTCATCGACTTTGGTTTGGCCGCTTCCTACGGTGCGGGTGGTGGCTGTTGACCAGTCGTTACCGACAGCCCAGACCCATGAACCGGTGCGGGTTGTAGTCATTGTGGCAGTAGGCGCTCCGGTTGCCCCGTTGGCCCCCAGGACCGCCCCGTCGGTTGCAGTGTCTGCTCCTGTGAAAGTGGCGACGGTTATGGAAGCCTGGTACGAACCTGTGTGCGTGGCCGTCACAGTGGCGTTGGTGAGAATGCCAACCGCCGCGGCTTGCCAGACTTCGGCGGTGCCGTACTGAACGTTGGTCCTCTGGCGCAGGCGCCATGTGAGCCCGCCACCGGTGACGGAAGAGAATTGCTGGGAACCGGCGGTCGCGGGTCCATCCGTGGTCACGAATGCAATCACTAGTTCCCCACCCTGGCTGGTGGTGAAGACCGGCGAAACCACGCTCGTCGAAGCCGTCGACTGGTGCGTACTGACCACCGTGTCTGTCGCCAAGCCGCCCGCGGMGTGAGCTGGCGGAGACGGCAGGGAAAGGAACCCGAGCGCGACAACAGTAGCGATAGAGACTAAACACCCGATGTACCGCCGCATGGTTTCCTCGAGTTCCCTCGCAGTGAACGTTCGGAACATAGCCCTGACCGTGGCGTGATTGAAATACGCCGCCGGAGTCGTCCGGCCGCAATCACCGGCACAGCGGACCGATCGTATCCGGTCCGAGGCTGAGACATCACGAGTGGTTGCTACCTGTTAATGTCGCCGATGTACCCGTAGGCGGCTCCGGCCGGCCGGAGTCCGGCAGCGCGAGCGTAATCGTCAAAATCACGCCTGAGTGGATGACTTGGGGGTCACGGCGTCCGGAGCGGTGGGCCAGTTGTCGCTCTACGAAGTGGGCAACCAACTAGAGATGCTMCGTKATTGCAGCTGTGATGACCAGGCCGGCGATAGAAGCAGGGAATTACGAAAATGCCTGTCCAACGGCCTCACCGGCCCCTTGAAATCTGTGGAGCTAAGGAGATTCGAACTCCTGACCTCTTCGATGCGAACACGGGATAACGCGCGTTCACGGCACCTCACTAAATTCGGCTCTGACGTGCAGGAACACCGCCCCGGCTTCACCAGCGATCACGGACCATCACGATCGGTTCACGCCTGTTCACTCTCAAAGTGTTATGCAAAGTGTTATCCCGACGTGGTCTCGGCACCTGATGCGCAATCCGACGCCCGTCGGCGAAACGGCCGCATAGAAACCAATATGACAGCAACTGAGAGCACGACACACGGGATCCAAGGGATGCCCCAGGAATTCATGACACGGGCCGAGGCCGCGAGTTATTTGCGCCRGTCACCCGGAACACTGGCCAACTKGGCCACACAACGCAAGGGCCCCGCGTACTACCGTCAACTGGATGGCGCAGTGGTCTACGCAATCGAAGACATKGCCGAGTGGCTGTCGTCGCAACGAGTAGCACCGAGGGMGGCATAGTGGCCAATCATCACACGCCGCCCGGGTCATGGGGGCAGATACCTCGGGCCAAGAAGCAAGCTGACGGCCGATACCTGGCCCACGGACGGTACAAGACGCTGGACGGCAAGCTCATCCAACGCTTCCGCACGGGCACGACACCGCGCAAAGCCGAAGGCGCCGTTCTTGCGGTATTTCAGACGTTGGCTGCGGAGGACAGCGCTAAAGCGAAGGCCGCMAAAAAGAAGCCGATCCTGAAGCTTCAGCAAGGATCAGAAGTACCGTTTGCCCAGATCGTTGAGAAGTGGATCTCGTACATCGAGGCCGGCGGCCAAGAACTGCGTGTCAGTACCGCCTATGAGTACGCCAGGATTGCCAGAGCTGACATAGTCCCGTCTCTAGGAACTCTCACGCTGGCCGAAATCGACGTGAGCACTTGCGCCAATTTCCTCCACGACATCATCGACGGTGGCCGGTACTACGCCAAGGCCGAACATAACCGTGTGATCCTCTCCAACATCCTGACCTGGTGCGCAGGTCTGGGCCTGATTCCCGGCAACCCCGTAAGACAGGTTGCCTCCCTGCCTCRGCCTCGCAAGAAACCTGTTCAGATCGTTGAAAAGGAAGACATGGCCAGTGTTCTCATTGYAGTACGCAAGCATGGGGAAGATCAGTTGCAGGTAACGCGCCCAGGACCCCGACAGAACCTGGACGTCCCCGACGGAGTGGAACTGCTGCTGGCCACTGGAATGAGGATTTCAGAGCTCTTGGGACTGAGGTGGGAGGACGTCTGGATTGACAATCCGGAGCACGGCTACTGGGTTCAGATCAATGGGAAGGTCGGATGGGAGAAAGGGCAACCCATGCTCCGCCACGACTACGGAAAGACGGGCGATAAGATTCTCGATCTTCACATAAGCCCGGAGGTGGCAGCCATGCTCCGTGCACGGAGGGCCAACGAGCGGCGCGCGAACCCCTTGGGCGCGATCTTTCCGGCGCGTGGTGGCAAGTGGATGCAGCTGAATAACTTTCGCCGCCGGTGGCGCAAAGTCCGTCAGGAGCTCAACATCGCCTACGACCTTCCCGATAACGAGGAATTCGTGGGGCGAAAACAGGAACGGCGAGCGTCATGCGACATAACRACTGCAACACCCCATACTTTCCGGCGCTCTGTCKGCACTTTCATCGCCGAAACGGTGTCGATCGACCAGGCCGCTCAACAGTTAGGCCACAAGCGAACTGCCGTGACGATACGCTCGTATCTGCGGGAGCGGCAGGAGGCACCGGACAGCAGCGGGCATCTCGCAAGCGTCATGTACAAACGCGACAAGGAAGCGGACTCCTAGTTGCATCCGGCGTCAAAAAAACCACCGACACAAGTGAGGAGCTGTACTCAACGCTTGAGAACATCGGGCCGCTCGCGGTTACCCTATAGCTATCCCCACCGTTGGACCACCGCAGGGCGGCCATCAGCGGGATACGAATCGACGACCCCCGCTTATCGCGGCGGAGTATCCCGGGTGCTCCCGGTGGTGCCTTGAACCAACCTATGACCAGCGATTTCGCAACTGTTGATGTCCAAATCGTACCCGCGCGTTCCCTGCAGTTCCCGTTGAAAGCGTGTCGTAAACGTGTCGTATCTGTGTTGTTTTCGTCAACAGCAATGCCGACCATCCATTGCAGAGGAGATCTGTCAGCGATCATGTGGAACGACCCACTAGCTGTACTGCCCAGGGACGTTGGTTGGGTGAATGTGAAGACTCGCTGGAGTCGTTGAGTGATGGGTGAGGACCTCCGGTTTCACAGTGGAGTTGCTTTGACAACCGCTGAGGCAACCAGGAGGTCCTCAATGTCCCACGCTAATGCCGCTTTGACTCCACGCCAACGATTGCGGGTCGCTCGTCTGGTCATAGACCACGGCTGGCCGGTTTCCCGTGCCGCTGAGCAGTTCAACTGTTCCTGGCCCACGGCGAAACGCTGGGCTGAACGCTACGCCGCTATGGGTGAGGCGGGCATGACTGACAGGTCATCGCGTCCGCACAGTATGCCGAACAGGACCCCGCAGCTGCTCGTCCGCAAGGTCGTGCACCTGCGCTGGAAGCAACGGCTGGGACCGGTCGCGATCGGCGCGAAGCTGGCGATGCCGGCCTCGACATGCGGTCCTGGTTAGGTGCCGGCTGAACCGCCTGCACCACGTGGATAAGCGCACCGGCGAGGTCATCCGCCGGTACGAACACGACAGGCCCGGCGCCATGATCCACGTCGACGTCAAGAAACYCGGCAAGATCCCGGACGGTGGCGGCTGGCGCTACGTCGGCCGAAACCAGGGCKACCGGAACCGTGCAGCGACACCGGTCAGGACCGGCAGCCGCAGCCACCCGGTCATAGGCACTGCCTACGTGCACACGGTCATCGACGACCATTCCCGGGTTGCCTACGCGGAGATCCACGAAGACGAAACCGCCGGCACCGCAGTGGCMGTCCTGAAAAGGGCAGTGTCCTGGTTCGCCGCCCGCGGTATCACGGTCGAGCGGGTCCTCTCCGACAACGGCCCGGCCTACAAATCGCATCTCTGGCGCGACACCTGCCGTGAAATGAACATCAAGGCCAAGAGGACCCGCCCCTACCGGCCGCAGACCAACGGCAAGATCGAGCGGTTCCACCGCACCCTGGCGGAGGGATGGGCGTTMCAACGCTTTTACCCCACAGAATCAGCCCGCAGAAACGCGCTCCCGGCTTGGATGCACCACTACAATCACCACAGGCCCCACACCGCAATCGGAGGCCAACCGCCTATCAGCCGTTTAACTAACMTGCCTGGGCAGTACAACTAGCGGGCGCGAGTCTGGATCGATTTGGTGGCCCATTAGACGAGGATCGGCGTCGCCCTTCAGTGGGTAGGCGCTTACGACTGGCCCTCACCGCGCAACCGCCCCTCTCCCCTCAGCGCGATCTGGACACCCCGTAGCTGATGAGCCACTGCGCGCCGTAGCCACCAGACGTCGCCCTGGGAAAGCAGCCTGGTACATTGGCGCGGCATCAGCGAACTGACAAACTCTAATTCTCCTTCAACTCCCCATTCCACCCATCGGCTGGTACGTCATCGAGCCACGCTGAGGKAATTATGGATCCGACCTTATTGACCATGTAGCGAAAGACATAGTCTGACCCTTGCTTGCCGGCGGCTTTGGCTACGCCAGATAGAGAGACGAACAGTGAGGCTTCGCTGTCGGAAAAGCCGGCGGAGATCAACGGGTKGCACTCCCCTTCCATTGCCAAAGAATCCAGCAGGCGCTCCACTGCGGGTACGAGGAAGTCCGAGCCGTTGGCGTGCGTCGTGAACAGGTGTGGGGCACCCACGTCGAGCAACTGGCCGAAGCCGCTCAGGAGGTCGTTCCGGGTCTGTTCTTTCCTCCTGAGCTGCCCTCTCGCTTCCTCGGTCTGTGTCCCGTTCCTCTCCCGGGCTTCATGTTTCTGGTTAAACAGGTCGTAGTCGGAGACTGACCGCGTGTACTTGGCAAAGAGGTCGGAGAATGCCGGGGAATTCTGAAGTCGCGCGGCCAGTCGGAGCGCTTCGAATTCCTGCCAGGCATCATCCAGTTCCTGTGAGCTGATGGAAAGCGCTTCTTCGAGGACGGGCGCCAGGTAGCCGTGGATCCGGTTCGGAGGCATGCTGTGTTCTGCGTAGAGCCGGTCGGCAGAGAGAAGCGATCCGTAGTACTCGCGCCCGTCGAGAAGCCCCCCTGGGCGGCTCATGTTCAAGAGACGCGCCAGCACTTCATGGCGGTGCCMAGCAAGGGCGGCAATCCCTGCCGCATAGTACAACGCTGCGGCCGAAAAGAGCTTGAGATTCAGATGCCAGACCAAGCCTTCGGCCGGAGTCGGTGCTGCTAGTMTACGGATCTCGTTCATCCACCACGTATCGGTCAGGGGTGAACCCCAGTAAGCCAAGGTGGCAGTGAGCGCCGCGGCTACGGTGGTCGCCTCTTCGATGGCCGCTACCACCTCAGGCTTCGGAGTCATCGGGAGATTCGTCGATACGAAATGCGGACCTTCGTGCACCCGCACGATTTCGCGTTTGAAACGGTCGTGGACCGAAATTGCCACGGCCTTGCCGGCGAGCTCCCGCTTGGCCGTTTCCACGGCGGCAGCCACTAACAATGGATGGCGGGCTTCCCGGGCTTTCATAGCCCGCACGGCGTCACTGAGTTGGCTGAAACCCTGATCGGCGCTGATGCGGATGAGAAAGCCCTTCTTCTCCTTGATCAAGGCCTGGGCTTCCTTGCTGGCCTCATGCGGCTCAAACCAGCCCATAGTCTGCCTGGCCGAGTACTTGCTCCGGATAGCGTCACGAACCTGAGGGTCATAAACGCCCGACCACCCAGCGATGATCAGACCGTACTCACGCACAATCTGCTCCAGGAGCTCCTGCCGTGGGGGGCTGTATGCCGCGAGCTCGTYGTACGTGTTCAGCATTGAGCTGGGATCCTGGTACTCGCCGTGTAGGTGGATGACCCGGCATCCTTGGGTGTGCAGGGGTTCCATCCCTTCCAGGCTGGCATTGGAGGAGAGAATGACTGGGTCGATTCCCTGAGCTCTGATCGCCTTCTCAATGAGGTGGTCGAAGTTCAGCGTGACGATGACTTTCACATATCCATCTGCGACAAGACGGGCGATGGCATGGTGGGCGTCGGTGGGCTCTTTKAGGCCACTTTGTCGCTCTTCTTCTGTTTGTTTKAAAATGTCCTGCAGGATKCTCTTTCRCTCCCACGGCGTGGGCGCCAACCGTTCCAACAGTGGCTGATACTCGGCGTCGTTGCCGTAAGTCTCCTCGTACCAAGCGTTCGCGTCTTTGATGTCGTCGGGGTCTTTCCCGGCCTGGAGAGCAACCATCGAGGTGAGCTTTTGGCGTACACCCACGCGGTAGGAATCCCGCTTGCAGCTGAGACCCCAGAGCCGATCAACAGAGCGAACGATCCCGGGCTGGAGTAAACGGAAAACGCTAGGGTCATTAGGTCGTTCTGGGTGCTTCTGACAGTCATGCACATACGCTAGCGCGCGCGAACCTGCCCGGCGGGATCGTGACGTCTTCGGTCCAGTTCCAGCCTGACACGTCGGAGTCGGGGCGGAAGACCGGACCAAGGACGGCCCTCGCCTAAGGTGGGTCCATGAGCGAACCCAGCGAACTGCCCGGAGTCCCATCCCCGCTGAAGGGGTGGATTGAGGAGCACCCCCGCGCCAATGCCATCAACGGCCATGGGTTCGAGCTGAATCTGGGCTTGTGGAACCGGCAGATGGGGCACCTGCGTGGTGGCCCGGTGGCCAGTAGCCAGGGAGAGAATGACCGCGGACGAATTAGCCGCGGGGATTTGTTCCGTCTGGCTGCGGCGGCGCGCGATGATGAATCGGGCGTCGGTGCGCTGCGGCTCTTCTGGCACATGCTCGTATGGGGAACAGGTACTGCGCACCGCAACACCCCAGGACGTATCCAGTCCTTAGACGCAGACCAGACAAAGGCTGGTCTGCTTCTGCACAATGCGGCCAAGCGATCAGTCACGGATCCGCGCGCCGCGTTTCTGTTGATGCAGCCCGGGGGGAACGCCCTGAAACATCTCGGCCCGAACTTCTTTACGAAATTCCTCTATTTCTCAGGCGGCGGGGCGGTGGACCACCCTTGCCTCATCGTCGACAAGCGCGTCCTGACCTCCCTCTTCCGAGAAACGGGAATGAGGGTGTTTCTCCCCCGGACCACGAACTACGGCGTGGGCGTCTATGAGCGCGCGTTGGCGGTGATGCATTTCTGGGCACGGGAACTTTCCACTCCGGATCGGACGGTGGGGGCAGACGAAGTCGAACGGTGGGCTTTTGCCACCGGAAAGGCCCAGCCGGCAGAGAAGGACCCAAACGGCGAACGTGATCAAAGCTAGAGAAACTCCGCAGGGCTTACTTAGCGACCGACTTCCTAGTCCCCAACTGGGCGAGCACATCTCTTCGCCGGGAGTTCGACATCTACTCCGATGGCGAGCAGACCGGTCAGCACCGGTTGGCTTTTCGCCAGAAAAATGTCGCCTTCGGTTCTGCCCTCCGCTGCCAGCCGCAGACTCTTGACCGACAGACCTGCGGGGGCGGGGCGGCGTAAATAGTGTCCCTCAAACGTTAATCAAGTAGCCCTTTCAATTTCCGCTAATCAGGGTCAGCCGTGGGACACAGTGGTTTTAGAACAGGGCAGTCTGCCCCTCGACCACATTCCGCCAGTGAGCCGGCCGGTCGCGGGCAATCCAGGCGCAGTCGATCGAACAGAACTTCCGGCCCTTGGCCCACATCTGGTCAGGGATGGTGAACGCTTTGCCACAGCGAGGGTTGAGACAGGTCTTTTCTAGAACCTTGGCTTCCCTAGCCGCAATGGAGCACTCACGTGAACAGAACTTCCTTGTACGGGCCTCGTGTGCGCGGACAAGGGTGGTTTCCCCGCACTTAGGGCACGTCCACAACCGTCGCGGCTCGCGACGAGTTACCTCGTCCTCGGCCCGCCCATCCCTAGGGGCAGGATGGATGAAGCGGGCCTGCAGCTTTACTCGCGGAAGCGGCCAGGTGCCTCCTTTGGAGTTATTGCAGTGCTTGCAGATGGGTCTCAGGTTGGAAAGGCAGTGCGAGCCGCCTTTGGAGATCGGCTTCACATGATCATCCTCGGTGGCCCCAGCGATGCCGCACATCCAGCAGCGGCCGCCCCAAAGCGCGAACCTGGCTGCCTTCTGGGCCGGCGTGAACTCGACCAGGATTCCACCCGGTGCTGCCTGATAGCCGTAACGCCGGCGCCGGTATGCGTCCTTATTGTCCTCGTAATAGCTGCGGCTGCACGCCTTGCACTCGTTGGAGAGTCCGTTGCGGTTCTTCCGCTCCCGTGTGAACTGCTCCTCCGGCAGGATGCGCAGGCACACTCTGCATGGCGCCAGGGAGTCCCCCGTTTCCGCCTTCAACTGCTCGAGCTGCAGGGTGAGATTACAGCGGTCTGAGCAATGAGGGTCACCTTCTGCGCGGCGCTCCTCCGGCCTGATCTTCGAACAGACTGCACAGCCCCAGGCTACGAACATGCACGCCCGGCTGCAGAAGTGCCGGTCTTTGGCCAGGCTGGCCTTGAGGTTGAAGGTGGTGCCACATTGCTCGCAGACGACGTCACGACGGCCGGCGGCAGTCCGGCATGCCACGGAGCAGAACCGGGCAAGCTTTTGACGTGCCAGCGTCTGCTTCCCTTTCATGGTGAACGGTTCGCCGCACTGCTCGCATGGCTTATAGATGCGCTGGTGCGCCACGTGGTCCCCCTCCGCCCGGCTGGCCTGAATGTATCAGGTGGTGTCCCTCTTCTGTCGCAGAATGGCTTTTACTTTCTGGCCAGGCGCCGGGCCTCGTCCAGAATGGAACGTGTTGAGTCCGTATCGCAACCCTCCGGTTTTGTCTCGGGCGGCGTAAACCCCTGTGGCCAGATGGTGGTGGCATCTGCACATGTCACAAGTGTGACTTCCGTGGAGATTTCGCCTCTTTTGCTGAAGACCTGGCCAGTCACTGTGCTTTTCCAGATGTTGGACTCCAACACGGAGCCGGTTAAGTCTGCTCCACGAAGATCAGCTCCGCTGAAGTTCACACCGGTGAGATCGGAGTCATGGAGCTTTGCTCCGGAGAGCTTGGCTTCACGGAGGTCGGCGTTGACGAGATGTGCTTGGTAGAGGTCAGCGTTCGACAGCTCAGCCCCGCGCAGATCGGCGTTGTCGAAGGTAACGAAACTCAGGGACGCGCCCGAAAGCTTGGCGCCCGAGAATCGCGCGTCTGAGGCGTCCGAAAAGTAGATATTGGTGCGGGTCAGGTCGACGTCGGCGAAGCTTGCCTTATTGAGGGCTGAGTTCACGAACGTGCTCTCAGCCAGAGACGCCCCGTCCAGATATGCCTCACGGAGAGTCGCGCCGTTGAAGTCAGCCTTGTTGAGCTTCAGACCGCGTAGGCTCTGGCCCTCCAGATCTATGTCGGTAAAGGGCTTCGCGGACGCCTCGTCGGARGAACGATCCCGTACGAACCTTAAATTCTCCCGTCGGTCGGCTTCATCAGCCATGCGCTCCGCAACGACTCGCTCCCGCTCCGACCTCTGGTCATCCACCACGCTCTGACTGATGAGAGATCCCACGGCGACAACTGCACCCGAGATCAGCCCCACCAGCACTTCGCGCCACCAGTTCTCACGATGTTGGCGAAGGCTCGACGCTGGAGGCCGGGACGGCCTTGGAGGTAGCGCCCCCGGTAGACGATTCATGGTTAACAGCCTAAGTCCGGCKGTGTCACGAGGACGTGAGCGCCCTTGCCACGTATTGACTTTCTTCCCTTCTGAAGCAGGTTTAGAAAGCAAAGCAAGGTTCGCCTKGTGTATGTTTTCGCCGGGCCGCAACGCGGCCGCCGCGGCGACAGCAGGACGGCGAGGGCACGTGGCAAAATGCGGTGAGAACCACCACTACAGAGGGACACGCTATGGCAGCAGAGACACGCAAGCTCGGCTTCGGATATGGCACCATCACCGACAACGGTGACGGCACAGCCTCCTACAGGAAGCCGGTCGAATTCACACAGGCCTTCAGGGTCCGAATCGCCGACGTCACCGGCTTCTCCGTTAGCAAAGGTTCCAAAACGCTGGAGCGGACGCTGCGGATCCTTGGCAGAKGAACAGAGCTGGCTTCCGTCAGCGTGAACCACGGGGTAGCGGAGAAGATCGAGGCCTGGTTCCGGGCACACCCGGACTTCGGTTCAGACGCAGGGCAGGCCGCCCATGAGCCGGCACCACCGGCTGCGGGAGCAATTGCCGGCCGACTGATCGCCGACGAGCTGACCAAGCTCGCCGGGCTCCGTGACGCCGGCATCCTCACTGAGGACGAGTTCGCGGCACAGAAGGCGAAGCTGCTCGGCTAACGCTGCACCGACAAAGGCCATGGAAAACTCCGTGGCCTTTTCTGTTGGTGTGAGAGGACTCCCGCGTTGGTCACTCAGGAACCGGGCCCGGCCGGCTACAGGGCAAAAGCTACATCGAGGGTGACAACACCTCCGGACTGCCGCCAATTGCCGCAACTGTACGAACACTGATCTCAAGGCTCGTGACAGCGCCGATAAGTCGTTCGAACGCGTCGGTATCTCTGCCGTCATGTGCCTGGTTGCGTCCATTGGCTTCTTCAACGGCGGCGGCGGAGCTGTTCTCGGTCTGCTCCTGCCCTTGGCTGTTAGCGTTGGTCGTCAGTCGTCGCCGTCTTTAGGGACGGCGAAGTTCCGCTGGCTCAGCGACCGACCCAACGCGGCCCACGGCGCAACAGCTCCAGGCCTGGCGGGGCGGCAACCCTGCCGAACCGTCCCTACACACCCACGACGCCACCAAACGTGCCGTCGGGGTCTTGTTCCAGTTCATAGAACCGTTCGCAACCGTCACACTTCTGTCTAGGAAATATGAACGCGGTCTTCTCGTCACAGGTCGGGCACCGCACTGCATCAATTCCGCATTCAGTACATGTGCCAGCTTCGATGACTTCGCCCGAGTCTTGCTCCCACTTGTTCCAATCGATCTCGCCAGTTATGCAGTTCACATTGGGGCAATCGCCGAACTTGGGGAATCCAACTTCTGGAACGACTTTCCGCCAATCGGGAAGCCTGGGCTGCGTCGCCTTTAGATCACCGAGCGAGATCTTCGGCTGGGAGGCACCATTTGCCCTGGCKAGAGCAGGCCCCGTTACCCCTTCGAATGAGTACAAGATCCCGCGATCCACTCCGATGTCCTCAAGCTTTCCTGCGAACTCGTCGATCTTGCCGATGCCTATTTTCTTGGCGTACTTCTTACACTCAATCGCGATAACGATCTCCTGCCCCGCGACTATCCCTTTCACGAGAACGTCGATCTGGYGGGGGGTCTTGCTGATCTTTCCGGGCAGATTGACGTTATGCTGCACCGTGGCGTCCGCGTCGAGGGCTGCGGTGTGGTTCCTTACATCCGCTTCGTAGATCTCCCAGAGCTTCTTGGTAGGTTCGGCGATCGCATGTTCATCGTCGGTTGTCGCTTCTTCTGTCTTGTCGTTCACCGCACCATTCTGAGGCATTAGTCCGTTGTTCCCCATCCCGGAGCCGCGAGGGCATGTCACCCATAGGACTGGCTGCGGTGCGTCACCGGTGGACGCGGCCCCGGTCGTCCGCTTCAGGAACCTTTGCCGGGCACGGGGCACGGGGCACTGGGCACCGGAAGATCATCTTGGGACTCGACACTGAGACGAAGAATCGGCCCTCGGGTCAACAGCGCAGGGGCGCTAAACCAAGCCTTGCTACCTGTCCCGTTTCTGGGTCATTGCGTGCTAATAGGCGGCCTGCAAAGTCTTGCACCCTGTGGTCAGAACGGCAGCTAAAGTGCGGGTACATAGGCGGTCCGCGGCGGGCCCCTCATGAACACGCGCCCTTGGCGGCACAGCCGCACCAAGAAACGACGTCACCTCCGGCCGAGCATGTGGCATCAGGCAGCTCATTGGCCAAAGACGACGAAGGACTCATTGGCAACCCCGTCCGTTCGGCCGCCCGATATGGGCTGCTAACCGCCGTCGACCATTTAGGGCTCATCGCAGACCTAGCCAAGGACGAACTGACGCTGCGCCCCAGCGCCATCTTCACCCCGGCGCGTGCCGCTTTGCTGGGTTCCTCGCAAGCTGTCTGGATTCTCACGGGGAGGAGGCCACAGCGAATCGACCGCAGCCTTGCTGTCGCCCTTGGCGAACGCGTCCAACATCGGACGTTMATTCGAGACCACCTGAACGATGGATACATCAGAGACAACTTAGGTGCCGGGTTCATCGACGATCTGCGCAGAGTCGACGCCGAGCTAACCGGCGAAGTCAACCGGCTGAAACTCCTTCGCAAGGACACGGCCTATTCCGGCAACTTCGACACGACAAGGATGATGCGTGAGGCCGCTGCCCACTTGACCAAAGCAGGCGAAGTCGACGACGAGTGGATGCGATTGGCACTGTCCTACGAGTGGCGGGTCGCCAGCGCTACGGCTCATGCCCGGTCCTGGCCGATGCAGGTTCGCAAAACGGAGGCCCTCTCTGCACGGGGCGTCGACGTCCGGCGCATGACCTCCAGTGTGGAGGAGTTAGCCAAGTCAGTGGGAGTCGCCGTGCTAATGACCAGTGAAGCGTGGAGGCTTTGGGACCTCCGTCGTGAGAAGCACACTAAGTGACGGATCTTCCGGAGACGGTCCAGCGCACCCGGCGGATGACGGAGTCCACACGCGACAGATTGACTGGACTTCATGTTCGCCGTGCGGCCAACATCGGATCAGCCAGCTGTCGGTTTCCTGCCACCGGAAGAGTGGCGGCAATCACCGTTTTGGCGGGACTGCCCCTTAGAAAGTCGCCCTTTTGCCCGCGACTCTGAGAACCCGCCAGCGCCGCCATCCGGAACATCACGGCCGCGCCACTAGGCTGGTTCCCATGCAAATCGACGGACCAAAGCCTCGTCCTGACATGGCCCCGTTTGAACTCGTCTGGCCGCCTGCTTTGAAGAGGCCCGCAACCCCGCCTACATTGCTGTACTTGGATCTCAATCACTGGATAAACCTCGCAAAGGCGAAACTCCAGCGCGGAAGCGCGGCCCGCTACCAAGATCTTCTCTACCAATGCCGACGAGCCGTCACAGAAAAGCGGATTCGAATCCTGTTGTCGGCCCCATTGGTGGAGGAGATCTACGCAATACAAGATCCGCGCCAGAGGAACGATCTGGCCAACCTCATCGAAGAACTAACTCATTTCGAGTACATGGCCAGCCTTGTGGACGTTAAGAAACTCGAACTGCAGGCAACCCTGGATGCCATGACTAAAACGCGTGGCCTGGCGTTTTCACCCGTCCCTCTGGTTGGTAAGAGCCTTCTGCATGCCTTCGGCAGGGTAGGTGGGCTGCGTCGGGTGGATGCCGATGGTTTATCCGTCGAGCGCAACACCCTCGATCCAGAGCTTCAGGAGCGGCTGAGAGCCTTGGAACGTCAGGCCGAGCGAATGCTCATTGCAGGGCCGAGCGATGAGGACCTCCCGGGGATGCGAGAACGAGGATATGCACCCGAGGTCCACCGAGAGTCTCTTTTCGGCAACGTACGAATCGAGCAGCACTTCGCGGATGAACAGMTTAGCGAAAGTTGGCGCCGCGGACGCTTGAGGGATGTGTTGGCCGGGCGCGAGGTGAATCTCGAACTCATCGACATGCTCACTGCCGAGTTGACGGCGCGGGCCATGACTCTTAGTGATGTCGTGGACAACCTCACAGATGCCCGAAGGCTGGTACTGAGCATGCCCAGCAGCTGCGTGACCGTTGAGCTGAAGACCCACTATCACCGCGACGCAAAGAAACGATGGTCAGTCAATGACCTCCACGACATCAGTGCCATGTCGCTCGCGGTGCCATACTGCGACATCGTCTTCACCGACGCAGCTGCAAGGAATGGCTTAGTACGAGCAAAGCTCCATGAGCGGATGAACACGATCCTGCCGAGAACTCCGGGAGACCTGGCAAGCATCCTAAAGGACCTCTAAGTTCAAACGCCTGGCTCGCTTGACCTCGCTGCCGGCCCGGACTGTAGGCAACCGCATGCCGCCATGTGCGTGGTCACGTTGAGCCGTTCGGGTCAACCAATGAGGCAAGATACTTCTCATGGGTTCCACAACTTTCGAAGACGTCCTTGACCGCTTGTACTTCAAAGCCATCGACCAGAAGGACAAAGGAACAAGCTTCGAACGCCTGATCAGGCGCTACTTACAGCTCGAACCCAAGTACGCGGACCAGTTCTCCGATGTGTGGATGTGGAACGAGTGGCCCGGCCGGAACGGCAAGGTGGACACCGGTATCGACCTGGTCGCCCGGGACCGCTACACGGGAGAGCTCACCGCCATCCAGTGCAAATTCTTCGACCCGACGCTCACGCTGCAGAAGGGGCAGATCGATTCCTTCTTCACGGCCGCCGGCAAGACTGACTTTTCCTACGGCATGGTGGTCTCCACCACGGACAAGTGGTCCAAGCACGCCGAAGACGCACTGGAGGGCCAGTCAAAGGAGATGACCCGGCTGCGGCTCAAGGATCTGGCCGAATCGACTATTGATTGGTCCGAGTTCGACGTGGACCAGCCGGAGAAGATGCGCCAGCTGGACCGGAAGGCTCCGCGCAAGTACCAGCGGGATGCCATCGACGACGTCGCCGTCGGCTTCAAGGCCGGCGACCGGGGAAAGCTGATCATGGCCTGCGGCACGGGTAAGACGTACACGTCGCTCAAGATCGTCGAGGAACAGGTTCCCGTCGGCGGAAGTGTGCTGTTCCTGGTGCCCTCGATCGCGCTGCTCCAGCAGACCCTGAACGAGTGGACGGCGCAGGCCACCGTCCCATTGCGGCCCCTGGCCGTGTGCTCGGACACCAAGGTGGGCCGGCGCGAGCACGAAGACGTCTCCGTCCACGACCTAGCGTTCCCGGCCACCACAGACCCGGTGAAGCTGCTCAACCGGGCACGCATCAGCACGGGCCAGGAAGCTGTCACCGTTGTTTTCTCGACCTACCAGTCCATCGACGTCATCGCCCAGGCCCAGAAGGATGGCCTGCCGGACTTCGATCTGATCCTGTGCGACGAGGCCCACCGCACCACCGGCATCACGGAAGCCGACCACGACGATTCGACGTTCGTACGCGTCMACGACAACACCTACATCAAGGCCGCCAAGCGCCTTTACATGACCGCCACCCCGCGGATCTACGTGCAGGAGTCCAAGGCCAAGGCAGCCGAGGACAACGTCGCCGTCTACTCCATGGACGACGAGGCCGTCTACGGGCCCGAGTTCCACCATCTGGGTTTCGGCAAGGCCGTGGAGATGGGACACCTGGCCGACTACAAAGTACTGGTCCTGGCCGTCGACGAGGAAGCCGTCTCCCGGTCCTTCCAAGGCCTGTTCGAGGAGAACGGAGACCTAAAGCTCGACGACGCCGCCCGGATCGTCGGCTGCTGGAACGGACTGTCCAAGCGCGGGGTCAACGGCCAGCGGCTTGAGATCGCGGACGCCTCGCCGATGCGTCGCGCGGTGGCCTTTGCCCGCAACATCAAGGAATCGAAGAAGCTCGCCGCCGAGTTCGAACTCAAGCAGCGGGAGGTCCCGTCCGGTCTGCCTTCTAAGTGAAGCAAGCGAAGCAGATCATAGACGCCGAGGTCGCAGGCACACTCAACCCGGGATTTGAAGGGCCTCCAGGTCTCGAGTCCCTTCCGCCGGCGCTTGGACGGCCTTGGCGGAATCCACGATGCGCCTGACTGGTGAGGCCAGCAGGACCGATGCCCGTCGCCAATGATGTTCTGTGAATTCGATCCAGGCGACCGGCCGAGACATGAGGTCGTGAGCGGCGGAGACTTTCCGCGCAGGAACTGGACCGTGGGGCTTGTGCTTGCACGTCCCTGCCCATGACCTGATCCGCCCCCGCTGTTCTGCGGAGCGGGAAAGCCGTGGCCTCACCGGCCACACCGTGTCCACACCTATGTGAGGCCAGCAAAATCCGCGCCAGCGCTGGGAAGTAGGGCCCCCATAAGGGGGTGGCCTCACATTTAACTCTTTTAAGAGATATATGAAGAGAGGTAGGTATATATATGCGGGCTTTCCCAAACTAATAACACCTTTCTCTCTTGTATATATCTTGTTTTCAGTGCGGACAGTGAGGACGTGAGGACAAGGCCGTGAAATTCCGCGGATTCTAGAGGTTTTTCGGCTGTCTCGGCGCGGGGTCTGGTGCGGACAGGGTGAGGCCAGGGTGAGGCCGCAGAACGTTTTTGTGCGGCCACGACCCAATATTTGGACATTCCTGACCTTCCAGCGCCCGGCGCCCGTGGACCTGCTGACGCGGCAAGATCCGCTCCTTCAGACACTCGAGGCTTACGCGCAGCTAAATCTAGACATCCAGGACTTCTGCGCGGTTGACGAGCCCGAGGCCCTTGCGCCTCAGCGCCTCAGCGCCTTGATGCCCGCGKGCGACCCTATTACGAGCATTCCCACGAACAGATTTTTCATGACGAGTTGCTGGAACTCTCCAACGAGAAGGGGCACAGCGGCCGGAGGGGACGTTTGACGTCATGCAAGATTACGAAACTTGCCTCCGYGGGCAGGAGGGACGGATCAGCAGCCACTGTTCGGGCGTCGAGCTCGATGAGCGGGAGTCCCCGAGCAGCGACAACACTCTTTACTGTCTCCATGCCCTCCGCGCCAGCGGCGGCGGTCTTGCAAGTTGCCACCGTCATCATTGCCCAGGCACCCGGGCTGCCAATCGCGAGGGCGTAGGTCAATTCTTCGGACCACGCTTTCAGGGTCAAGTCCATACGCCCACCGTATTGGAGCGGCCTGACACCATGTGTCCTAGATGCTCAGCCGGGCCTTCATATTCCAAGCACCCGTTGCATCACTCGCCCCCGACCTCTACTTCGGCGAACTCACCCCGCGAGACCTTTTCGGCCACGCGGCGGTACGCCCAGTCGATGTAGGCCTGCAGGTCGTCGATCCCGGTACGCCATTGGCCGCGGCCTCCGACCTGGAAGCCCCGGAGTTCTCCGCTTCGAAGAAGGGACCTTATGCCGCGTCGCTAACGTTCAACACTTCCGCTGCCTGCTCGACGGTGAGAAAGCGCGGCTGCTTACGGGGCTCCTCGTTCATGGCTACATCGTATGTGTGCCACCATCCCATCTTCCGAGCGCCAGCGACTGAGACGTACGCGAACAGACTCGCAACTTCTTGAGGGATTTTGAGACAACAACATGGACCGACATGATGAGACGCTTCCGATGGGGACTCACATGATGTTGGGCGCTTCACGCCCGGGACTCTCCACCTATAGTTCGTGAGACCCGGCACGGCACACCGGATGCCTTTCAGCCTTCCGCTTGGCTTCGGGTGCCGGGCCGGAGTGCCAGGTAGGCGCCGATGGCGATCAGGCCGAGCGCAACGAGCAGAACTGCCACCTGCGGAAATGCGCCGAAATCGGAAACGGTGCAGCCCCCGTAGTTCGGAACCCAGGGCGATCCGCAGTAGTAGTCAGTCGCGGGAGAGGAATAGGCCGGAAGCTGACCGGGGACGTTTGGCTTTGAAAGAGAGACAGCTTCCACGTGCTTGCTGTGGGGAACGAGGCCGCAAAGGACGCCGGCCACCAGAAGGGCCAGGCCGACCGCCCCGAGTCTGCCCGCGGCTGTCAGGCTTGCCTTGCCCGGGGCCAGTGCCGGCTCGCTGGCCGGAAGGCCGGCGGGAGCACTAACATGTGAGGCCTGACGCCGGAGAGGCGGCGGCTGGTTGAAGTCGGACGGTACCTGGCGGCGGGGGGTGTCATTCACGGGGACTCTTTCGTGCGAAGAATGCATGCTGGGCTTTACCTCAGACCTTACATTTGTCGCCCACAGCCTTCAGGTCAGGTCAGGTCAGGTCAGGGCGCGGCGCAGGCCGCCATCATCCACCGCAAGCTCTCCCAGAGGGACGAGGAGATCGCGGTGCTGAAGCGGTGCTGGCCACGTGCCCGGCGGCATACTGGGACGGGTGCCGGATCGCGGAGCGCCTGGCCAAGCTGGAAGCCGTGTCCTGACACTCCGCGTGGCTAACCCCGGGTCACCCGCTTGCCCGACACTGAATCCACGCCAGCCAGGGTATTCCACGCTAGTCCCGTCAAATAACCTGGACTGTGGCCGCGGAGGTCTTCGACTTGGTCGTGTAGCCGGCCTTGGTGCCGGTGACGGTGACCGTGATGGTCTTGCCCGCCTGGGCCGTCGTGAGCTTGTAGGTCGCGGCGGTCGCGCCGGTGATGGCGATGCCGTTGGCCTTCCACTGATAAGTCAGGGTCACCGGCGCCGGACCCCAGATGCCGGGAACCGCCGTCAGGGTGGAACCKACTTTCGCCGTTCCCGTGATCGTCGGAACCGGAGCCGGCCCGAGCGAACCCGCAACGACGGCGGCCGTGGCAGCGGAAGTCTTCGACTTGGTCGTGTACCCGGCCTTGGTCCCGGTGACGGTGACCGTGAGGGTCTTCMCCAGCTGGGCGGCGGCGAGCTTGTACGTGGCGGCGGTCGCGCCGGTGATGGCGACGCCGTTGGCCTTCCACTGATAGGTCAGCGCCACCGGCGACGGGCCCCACGTACCCGGGACAGCCGTCAGGATCGAGCCCACTTTCGCCGTACCCGTGATCGTCGGCACCGGCGCCGGCCCGAGCGAACCCGCAACGACGGCGGCCGTGGCAGCGGAGGTCTTCGCGGCGGTGGTGTACCCGGACTTCGTACCGGTGACGGTGACCGTGAGAGTCTTGCCCAGCTGAGCCGCGGCGAGCTTGTAAGTGGCGGCAGTCGCGCCGACGATGGCGACGCCGTTGGCCTTCCACTGGTAGGTCAAGGCCACCGGCGCCGGACCCCACGTTCCCGGGACAGCCGTCAATGTCGAGCCGACCTTCGCCGTGCCCGTGATCGTCGGAACCGGCGCGGAGAGGCAGGAAGCGGGGAGGGTGCCATTTGCGGGGACGGAAGTGGTGTACCCGMCGCCCGAGATGCTGTCCGAAATGACGACAGGTGTTCCGGCGGCCTGGCAGCTGTAGTTCATGCTCCATTTGAGCAAGGTCTGAGTCTGAGTTCCTACCGCGTCAGGGAAGTATTCCGCGAATCCTGGCCCGAAGCATCCTTTTCCGGACGTGGTCGTAGTCTGCGCCGGCCATTGCGATACCGGCGGCGATGTGTACACCTTCCCTCCGATCGTCACAACAGCGCTCAGGTCCGACGGCGGCGTCTGGATTGACGAGAACGGTGCGCACCTCGAGTCGTTGTATACGGTCGTTACCTTCTGGGGGAACGAGTAGGTCACCGTCCCGCTTCCCCCGGTGGTCCCGGGAGTGATGATCCCGGAGAAGCCGCCACTGGCGCTGGCGCTTGCGGCKCTAAGGCCAGTGACGAGGCTGGTCCCGAGAAGGGCTGCACCGAGTGCGGCAGATGCCCATTTCCTGATGTGCGCGGATTTGTACGACAAGAGTCCCCCATATTGGTCGATGCAAAATTCATAACCCTCTGATGCCCGTCACGATGGTGCCTCTTCAACCAAGCGCCGCGTCGAGTTGGCATCATCAAACAACTTGGACGGTGGCGGCCGAGGTCTTCGACTTGGTCGTGTAGCCGGTCTTCCTGCCGGTGACCGTGACCGTGATGGTCCTGCCCATTTGGGCCACGGCGAGCTTGTAGGTTGCTGCGGTCGCGCCCGTGATGGCGACGCCGTTGGCCTTCCACTGATAGGTCAGCGCCACCGGCGCCGGACCCCACGTTCCCGGGGCCGCGGTCAGCGTCGAGCCTACTTTGGCCGTGCCGGTGATCGTCGGCACCGGCGCCGGTCCGAGCGTGCCGGAGGCAACGACTGCCGTGGCCGCGGAGGTCTTCGACTTGGTCGTATAGCCGGCCTTCGTGCCCGTGACGGTGACCGTGATGGTCTTGCCCGCCTGGGCTCCGGCGAGTTTGTAGGTGGCGGCAGTCGCGCCGGTGATGGAGGCGCCGTTGGCCTTCCACTGATAGGTCAGCGCCACCGGCGCCGGACCCCACGTTCCCGKAACCGCGGTCAGTGTGGAGCCCACCTTCGCCGTGCCGGTAACCGTCGGCGCCGGAGCCGGGCCGAGCGTACCGGAGGCAACGACTGCCGTGGCCGCCGACGTTTTCGAAGCGGTGGTGTAACCGGCCTTGGTGCCGCTGACGGTGACCGTGATGGTCTTGCCCACCTGGGCCGCGGCGAGCTTGTAAGTGGCGGCGGTCGCGCCGGTGATGGCGACGCCGTTGGCCTTCCACTGATAGGTGAGCACCACCGGCGCCGGACCCCAGGTTCCCGGGGCCGCCGTCAGGGCCGAGCCGACCTTCGCCGTGCCCGTGATCGTCGGCACCGCCGTGGAGAGGGTCGTGCACGCGGTCGGGAGGGGGCCATTGGCAGGAATTGTGTCGGAAGTCGGGTAAGTATCCTGCGATGAGATAGTTCCACTCACCTGAGTGCCMGGAGCGCGGCAGGAGTAGTCAATACTCCACGACAGTTGGTATTCCGCCACCTGGTAAGTCACTCCGGAGATCGTGTTCCCGGCACCGTCTTTGCATGTCACATTATTGAAGGTGTAACCGTTGGTATGTATTCGGTTCCACTGCGTTAAAGCTGGTGCTTTATAGACATTTGAGCCGATTGTAATGGAGGAAGCAGCGATGTTCGGGTTGGAGTATTTGCMGCCCTGACCGCCGCACCGCGTATCGCTGTAGGTGATGACTGCGTAGCTCGAACTGCCCTCCGTGACTMTCACCGTGCCCGATCCGCCCGTCACGCCCGGTGCCACGTTCAGGTAACCCGGGAAGTTCACTGAGGCATTAGCGGCGCTAAGGCCGGTGACGAGGCTGGTACCGAGAAGGGCCGCGCCGAGTACAGCAGATACCCATTTCCTGATGGGCGCGGTCTTGTGCAGCAAGGGTCCCCCAAATTGCTCGATGCGAAATGCGTAACACGCGTGATAATAGCCGGTGGGACAATCTTTGGACATGGCGGCTCTTGGTTTATTGCCGTTGTTACGTCGTCAAAACGGCTGGGCCATGCCATAAAGGAGGCCCTTGCGCGGAGCATCGACCGGGTGAGGATCGATACGCTTCCCTCCTAGACTGGCGGCATGACGAACACCCCGGAGCTCTCCGCCCTGAAGGCCGCCATCACGCAGCGGCTCAACGCCCACGACCTGCTCGGCGTCATGGACCACGGGGCGCCCGAGGACGAGTACGACCCGGAGATGGAAGACTTCGCCGCGCTGATGACCGCCGGMGAGCCCATCACCCCCGAGGTCGTGGCCGCCGTCTGGCACAAGTGGTTCGGGGACAGCCGCGGGGAGACCGCGGGAGAGGTGGAGCCCCCGACGTCGGCCATGGTGGCCCTGGCGGCAGACCTGCAGGCCATGCAGGACCGTTCCAAGGACAGTAGCGTCAGCTGAAGAGCCGCTTGATGACGCCTGCGGCCTCTAGCACATCCGGGTGCGTCAGGCTCAGCGGCACCGGGTCGTCGGCGACKCGGAGGCCCGAATACTGKCAGTGGAAGGAGGCGTCCGCGTGCAGGGACTCCGCKATGTCCTGGGCACGCTCCCGGTCCAGGAACGGGGTCCGGTCGGACCGGAACGGGCAGTTCCCGCAAGGCCGCTTCAAGGCGAAGGGGCGGAAGGTGGCGTCGGCTGTCATGGGCGCCATGTGTAAAGAACGGCGGGTTGCCGTCATCGCGCCGGACAAAGCGCCTGCTTCGCAGTTAGGCTCTGCTCTGGGGGAACAATCATCTGCCCGGCGTCGCCGGAAGCACAATCCCCCACGACTTTATCCAGCTGGGGGATGCTTGAAAAACAGAACGATAGTCGGGGCGCGGTCGAGCACTGGTGGCGCCACTCGAAGGCCCTTGGCCGCAGGGGTGGCCGCAATAGCTATCGCGCTGGGAGTCCTCGTGCCGGCCCCAACAGCCCTGGCGGCCCAGCCGGAAGCCCAGGCGTCGCCGGCGACCGTCGCGGTCCAGTCGTCAGCCCTGCCGACAATCAATCTTGAGCCCGGCGCCGGGAACACCGCCACCATCACCATKAACAATGGCGTCKGGCACAGCGTGCGACTGGTGGGGACCATTGGTGGCGAAGACGTAATCCTCTGGACGGCACCGTCGGCGGTCAGCACCGCCCAGTACACGGTGATGGCGACCTACGCCATCAAGCAGACCGGCCTGATGTTTCTTCGGGCGGAGGCGATGAAGGACGGGTCGGCGGTCGCGCAGAGCTCCAGATACACGTTGTGGCTTCAGCCTGCCGCAACCCCGGCGATCACCATCTACCCGCTGTCAGAGAACACGGACCCGATCAAGCGGTTCTCCTTCTCAGTCGAGGGATTCACCCGGGCGAAAGTATCGCTCCAGCGACTTGATGCCGGTACCTGGACGACGGTGGCCACCACCGGTGTTCTGACGGCAGATGAACCCACGCTTTCCGCAACCCTCGGCTCGGAAGGCACGGCCGTGTTCCGGGGCATTCTGACAAAGGACGGTAAAACGATAGCAACGTCGTCCACGCAGAAGGCCACCTATGCCCGCCAGGCCACGTCGGTCTCCGCGAATGTGCGRTTCGGCGACGAGGACAAGCATGTGCGTGCCGGAGCACAGCGATCCGTGACGTACGGTTTGAACGGTCCGCTCGGCGAACKCCGCGGCGCGTTCCAGGTCTACCGCAACGGGTCGTGGGCAACACTGCAGGCTGTCCGCTTCACGGCAGCCAATGGCTGGAGCGCGCTGCTCAAAACCCCGTTGGTCAGCGGCACCGTCAAGCAAAGCTACCGGCTGGCGATAAAGGCTACACCCCGTGAGAAGGCCTGGGTGTCCCCGACGACCGTCATCGAGCACCTGAGTGCCCGGGACTATGACACATACTTCACAAAGACCGCCGCCAATTACATGAAGGCTTACTGCCCCAACCAAGCGATCGGTCTCATTGACGGGCCCATCAGCTACACCCACTACCCCGCGTATGTCATCAGCATGGGCCGCGGCGTCCAGATGGGGCTTCCCCTGCAATTCGCGTCCCTGCACGAGTGCGGTCACATCCTCTCCTTCCGGGTGTACTCGAAGGACGTTACCAAGCTGTACGCGCGCATGAATACGATCTTCGGCAACAAACCCGCTGGCATGGAGCAGCTCGCCGACTGCATGGCCTATGCAATGGKCGGCACCAAAGGCCTAGGCTTCTACACCGCGAATTGCTCCGGTGCGCGCGGCGACGCCGCCAGAAAGGTCCTCGCAGGCAAGAAACCCTGACCCCAGCCGGGGCTTTCGGCCTATGCCGCCTGGCTCCGGTCGAAGGTCGCACCGGGCACGATCTCCCAGTTGCCCGGTTCGTGGACGAGGCGGCGCACGATGCCGTAGTTTCCGGATGCCAGCAGGATCGGCGCGTCGGACAGTGCAGCTTTGGCTGCGTCCAGGGAGCCGTGGGGGACGATGTCGTTGCGGCGGGGCAGGAACTTCACGCCGTACTCGAAGTAGGGCACTCGGCCTCGAACTGTTCCTTGGTCAGCAGCAGGCCGGGGCCGGCTTCGGGGATGCCGTTCTCGATGCGCTGGACCCGGTACAGGCCCTTGAGMGGGACGATAACGATCTCGTCGTCGCGGCGCAGGGTGACGTTGCCGTCGGCGTCCTCGATTTTGCCGCCAGATCCCGGACCCCGATCCGCCAGAGCCCGCGGCCGCCGACMCCAGGAACGTCGAATGGCGGGGCAGTACCAGCGACCAGGGCGGCCGGCGCGGCGGGTTCGTCATGGCTGGCCCGTCCTCGGCGGAACCCTCGGCGTGGACAACCCTCGATCCGTAAGGGGTGAGCTGGAAGGCCGCGGCCCCGTCGATCGTGATGTCCCAGTGGCCGTCCCCGAAATACCGGAA
>NZ_JBFTHK010000055.1:0-25405 GCF_056394205.1 Arthrobacter sp. 10T413_2
GAGTTCGCGCAGCTCCAGCGGGGTGAACTTCACCTGKGCCGGGCCGCGGCGGCCGAAGACATGGACGTCGGTGACCGGCGAGTCCTTGAGGGCCCGGTAGACATTGTCCGGGATTTCGGTGACCAGGAGTTCATCGGCGTGCTTGACCAGCATGCGGGCCACGTCCAGGGCCACGTTGCCGTTGCCGATCACGGCGATCTCCTTCGCCTCCAGCGGCCAGTCCCGAGGAACGTCCGGGTGGCCGTCGTACCAGGAGACGAAGTCGGCCCCGCCGAAGGAACCCTCGAGCCCGATCCCGGGAATGTCCAGCTCGGCGTCCTTGATGGCTCMCGTGGAGAAGATGACGGCATCGTAGAAGGCGCGGAAGTCATGCAGCGTCAGGTCCCGGCCGTAGGTGACGTTGCCAAGGAACCGGATGTCGCCGCGGTCCAGGACCTTGTGCAGGGCGTTGACGATGCCTTTGATCCGGGGATGGTCAGGAGCCACCCCATAGCGGATCAGGCCGTACGGCGCCGGGTATGCCTCKAAGAGATCGATGCTGACCTCGACGTCGCCGTCTTTGACCTCATTGGACTTCGTCAGGATGTCCGCGGCGTAGACGCCGGCCGGACCCGCGCCGACAATGGCGACGCGGAGGGGACGAGTGGATGTGGATTCGGCCGAGTTGGACACCGGGAGCCCTTCTGAGTCTTACGGACAGCGCCAGTACATACAGCGCACAGGCCCCTATTCTAAATGTCGCCGGGCGGCCTGTGGCCCGGTTGGTAGGAATAGGCGCCGTGCAGGTGGTGTTATTGGTCTTGTGCCTAAGCCCGAACGATCCTTCTCCCCCGCCCCGCCGACCGACCCGCGCGTCCCGGCCCCTGCAGGGCGGCCGGCGCCGCAGCCGCCGGCCGGACTCGCGCCGGTAGATAAGGAAACGACGCCGGGGATCCTGTTCGGGATCGGCGCGTACGGGCTGTGGGGACTGCTGCCCCTGTACTTCTATGCGCTCCAGCCTGCCGGCGCGATCGAAATCGTCGCCAACCGGGTGGTCTGGTCCCTCGTGTTCTGCGTCCTGCTGATCACCGTCACGCGCTCCTGGCGGGTGCTGGCTGCTGCGTTCCGGAACCGCACGGTGATCGGACCGCTGTCCATCGCCGCGGCTCTGATCGCGGTGAACTGGCTGACCTACACCTACGGCGTGACCACCGGCCAGGCCGTCGAGGCCTCCCTGGGCTATTTCATCAACCCGCTGGTCTCGGTGCTGCTGGGGGTCTTTGTGCTGAAGGAAAAGCTGCGGCCGTTGCAGTGGGCCGCCGTCGGCATCGGCTTTATCGCGGTGGGCGTGCTGACAGTCTCCTACGGCAAGCTCCCCTGGATCGCCCTGACGCTCGCGCTGAGCTTTGGCCTGTACGGCTTCGTCAAGAAGCGTGTTGGCCCGCGGGCGGACGCGATCACCAGCCTCACCGTGGAGACGATCGTGCTGGCCCCGGCGGCTGCGGCCACCATGATTGTGCTCGCGGTCAGCGGGGCGGCCACGCTGGCCTCCAACGGCGCCGGGCACTTCTGGCTGCTGGTCGCGTMGGGTGTMATCACCGCCGTGCCGCTGCTGTTCTTCGGGGCCTCTGCCCGCCGGCTGCCCATGACCACAATCGGCCTGTTGCAGTACTTCGCACCCGTGCTGCAGTTCATTGTGGCGCTTGTGGTGTTCAAGGAACCCATGACTTTGGACCGCTGGATTGGCTTCGGCGTCGTGTGGCTGGCACTGCTCGTGCTGACGCTGGACATGCTGCTGGCGGCCGGGAAGAACTCCATGATCCGGAAACGGGCCCGCGCCGCCGCCTAGCAGGACTGCACCGGCGGGTTAGCCGTCTGCGCGCCAGGGCCGCCGTGCGTTAGTGTCATCATGAAGGACACGTTGGGGCGGAATTAAGGATTGCTGGTGCCAGAAAACGATCTTGAGACTCCGGGCGGCCGGGATATCTCGTCCCTGGGCTTCGACAGCAGCGGTATCCTGCGCCTCGAGTGGGCCCGGGGCATCGTCATTGACGCCCCGAATGCCCAACTCGCCATGGATCGGGTCAATGCCATGTGCGACGGCCGGCCCACGCCGCTGCTGATCGACATGGCCACCACGGAATCCGTCAGCCGGGCCGCGCGGGCCGTGTTCGCCAAACGCTGTGACGCGTCGGCCATCGCGCTGCTGGGCGCGTCCGCCGTTGACCGGGTTCTCGCCAACTTCTTCCTGGGCGTCAATTCGGCACCAKTCCCCACGCGCTTTTTCACCGACCGCGATGAGGCGGTCCGCTGGCTGATATCGCAGGGCCATGACGGGGCGTGACGACGACCGCCGCCTCGAGGAACTCGTAGACGGCATCGTCGTGCTGTCCTCGGGCGATCTCTCCAACCGCCTAGAGGTCTCACCGGCACGGGACGGCATCGACGCCGTCACGACCGGCATCAATCTGCTCGCTGAAGAGCTTCAAAGCATGTACGAAGATATGGAAGTCCGGGTCGCCGAGCGGACCGCGCTTCTGGAAGCGGCCAAAGCCGAACTCCGGCGCGTCATCAACACTGACGAACTGACGGGGCTGGCCAGCYGCTCGCTGTTGCAGGAAAAAGTGGMCGAGGCCGTCGCCGGAGCGGGCGGGGGCCCCCAGCCCGCGCTCATCCTGCTGGACCTCGACTCCTTTCGGCTCATCAATGACAGCCTTGGCCATGCCGCCGGGGACGCCGTCCTGCGGGAGGCAGCCCTGCGGCTGGGCGCTGCAGCCGGAGCCGGTCACTTGATCGCACGCCTCAGCGGCGATGAGTTCGCCGTGCTCGTGGTGGGCCAGGAACCGGACGCCGTGCTGGAGATCGCATCCCGCCTCGGTGAATCGCTGAAGGACAGAATCGTTGCCGGCGGTGTCGCGGTCGCCCTGACGGCCGGAACCGGGGTGCGGCTGGGCGAACCCGGGCTGCGCAGCGAGGAGCTCATCCGCGATGCCAACATCGCCATGCATGAGGCCAAGAAGCGCGGCCGGGACACCCTCCTGGTGTTTTCCGCGGCCATGCACGAGGCCGCCAAGCAGCGGGTTCACCTGGTGGCCGAGCTCCGGACGGCGCTGGCAACAGACGAGCTCGAGCTGGAATACCAGCCCATCATGGATCTGCGCACGGGGACGATTGCCGGGACGGAGGCCCTGATTCGGTGGCGCCACCCGGACCTGGGTCTGCTTGCGCCGGATACGTTCCTCGACGCCGCTGACGAGGCCGGGCTCACTGTGGAAATCGGCCACTGGGTGCTCCGGAACGCCATCGCGCAAACCGGGCACTGGAAGTCCGATCCGGGGCTTCCGGCGGACTTCAGCACCCACATCAATCTCTCACCGGCGGACCTGCACCATGTCGATCTGGCGCCGTATGTCGAAGACCTGCTGGTCCGGCACAGCGTCGAACCGCGCCATATCTCGATTGAAATCACCGAGACCGCGATCATGCGCGGCGGCCCGGAAGTGGCAGCCACCATGCAGTCGCTCAATGAGCTTGGCGTCCGGATCGAGATCGACGACTTCGGCACGGKCTATTCCTCCATAAGCTACCTGCGCACCCTCCCTGCCTCGCAGGCGAAGATCGACAAGTCCCTCCTGGACGGGCTGACCACGGACCGGCAGCAGGAGACCTTCGTCGCGGCCATCTTGCAGCTGATCCATTCGGCCGGCCTGGGTGCCGTGGCCGAGGGCATCGAGGACCGGGAGCAGGCGGACCGGCTGCGGCACCTGGACTGTGAATTCGGCCAGGGATATTTCTTCAGMCGGCCCCTGCCCGTAGCGGACATGACTGACCTGCTGGCGCACAGGGACGGCGCAGCCGCATGAGCGGAGCCGGTGCTGGGGGCACGAAAAACACAAGTACGCAGAACACAGCCACGAAGAACACAGGCACGCACAAGGCGGCGGACACGCTCCGGATGGTGGCCCGGGTGGTGGCCCTGTCCCTGCACCGGCCCCGGCGCCCGGACCGGCGCTGGGATGAGTTCTGGCGCGGGGTGTCGCAAGGGGTGCTCACGGAACCGATCATCTGGGATACTTCGACCGCCGGCGACGACGAAGTGCGGCAGCATCTGCAGGCCCTGGCGKCCCTGATGGACACCAGCCTTCCGGTGGTCGATCTCGGCTGCGGGAACKGAKCCCTCTCATGCCGGCTCGTCGAGGTCTTCCCGTCGGTGATGGGCGTCGATGTCTCGCCTGCGGCMGTGGCCGCGGCGCAGTCCGCCCACGCGCACGTCCTGGGCCTCAGCTTCCGGAGCCTGGATGCCACCCGGCCGGCCGCCGCGGCCGCGCTCGCGCACGAACTCGGCGACGTCAACGTCTTTGTCCGCGGCGTCTTCCACGTCCTTAGCCGGCGACGCAAGGCACGCCTTGCGGATTCCATCAAAACGCTCCTCGGCACCCAGGGACGGATTTACCTGGTGGAGACAAATGTCCCGGGCGGGGCGCTGAGCTATCTTCGGGGCCTGGGCGCCACAGGCGAGCGGATCCCGGGACCRCTCCGCCAGGCAATTTCTGCCCTGCCGAAACCGGGCCATTTCGGCCCCAGGCAACGCTCTCGGGCGTTCCCCGAACGGCACTGGACCCTCATCGCGGAAGGTCCCGGCGTCCTGGCAACGGTGCCGATGGAGACCGGCGKACCGCCCGGCAGCATTCCGGCGTACTGGGCGGTCCTGGCCCCGCGGCCCCAAACCTCCGGGAACTAGACCTCCGGGAATCAAACCTCMGGGAAGGTATCCACCCGCTGGTAGTCGCGCGGCACAACCACCATCKGCACCGGGAGTGCGCGCAGCACCTTGTTGGCGGTACTGCCGATGAAGAGTTTGTATTTCTCCGCCAGACGGGAGGATCCCACGATCATGACCTCGCCGTCGTCCCATTCCAGGTCGTCGATCGCTTCCTCGATCGTGCGCCCGTGGGCGACTTCCACACTGACGTGGTGGCCCTCCGGCAGGCGGTGCGCGGCGGCGGCGAGCACGGTATTAGCATGGATGTGGGCGGCGTTGACGTTTTCCCCGCCCTCCTCGTCGACGTCCAGTTCCACAAGGGAGACCAGCCGGAGCGGGACGCCGCGGCGCTCGGCGGATTCTATGGCGACGTCGATCGCTGCTTCTGCCCCGGGGCGCTGGCCCACGGCGAGGGTCAGGCGCGTGATGGGTTCGGTCCGGCGGTAACCGCGCGGCGCCAGTGCCACCGGAACCGGGGCGGCGTGCAGGAGCGCGTTGGCCACGCTGCCTATGGTGTGCCGTTTGAAGAGGCCGTTGCTGGCGKCGCCGACCACGATCAGGCCGGCCCTGTACTCGAGGGCCGCGTCGATGAGGCCCGCCGCGAACGAGTCCGCCTGGCGGACGTGAAAGTGCGCCTCCAGCCCTTCCGGGACCAGAGCCATACCCTCGCGTTCCGCCGATTGCATCTGCTGCTCCGCGGTGCTGGCGCGGCTTCCTTCCGGTTTCACGGCCGCATAGGGCGTGTGCCGGTCCACCACATAGACAAGGTCAAGATGCGCTCCCTGGGCCCGGGCCATGGCCGCAGCCAGGGCAACGGCGTCCGCGCCGCGTTCAGTGGGCGTATAACCGACTACGTATCGCATGTATGAACCCCTTATGGGTCTGTGGCAGACGCCAGCTGCGCCCCGGGGGTTCCGGGCGTCGTCGGCCGGGCTGCGTTCCTGCAGTGGTAGKAACGACTCTAGTCCAGAGACCTAAGAAACGGTGGTGACTTATGGCCCTGAGCTGCACAATCTTCTGTGTCTACGCTGGGATGGTCGAGGGGAGACCATCATGAATGTCATCAGCAACCGCCGGAACGGGTCGTGGACTGGCGGGCTGGGAGCTTTGACGCTCCTACTCGTCCTCACCGCCTGCACCCCGCCCGCGCCGCAGCCGTCGGCCAGCAGCCAGCCGCCGTCGCCTTCGCCGACCGCGACAGCGAGCCCGTCGCMGTCGGCGACCGGTGATGCTGATGAAACGGCACCCCCGCAACCCGGCGACAAGGTGATCTCGTCCACGATCACCCACGACTGGTCGGTGCCAAAGTCCGGCACCCCGTTCCACACGGACCACKAGAACCCCGTGCCCATCGCGCCTCCGCCGGCGGCCCCGCTGCCCACGCTGTACGCCATCGGCGCAGGCCAGCACCCCTCCGACGCCCCGCCCTATGACCAGCTGAGCTTCCGGTTCAACGGCGGCTTCCCCAGCTACGACRTCGAGGTGGTCCCCGAACTCATCGCCGACGGCAGCGGCCAGCCGATCGAGATGCCGGGAACGGGAACCATCCTTGAGGTGACGTTCCATGGCGCCCAGGCGCACACCGCGGACGGCAAGGCCAGCACGGTGACGAGCGCCCCGGCGCCGTCGATCGGCTATGAGGCTCTCACGAGCTACGCGCCGGCCGGGGACTTCGAGGGTGTGCTGACATACGGGATCGGCGTAGGTCGGCCCATGTCCACGGTCCCGGAGACGAAGGTGCGCGTTTACGAGGTGGAGAAAATTGAGCAGGGCCAGCATCTGTATGTCGTGGCGATCCAGCTGGACGCGACCGCCTGGAAGTAGCGAACGGGAAGTCAGGGCTTAAACAGCGGAAGAGCCGCGGATGATGTGTCCGCGGCTCTTCCGTTTTCCGGCTAGACCGGTCTCCKGGAAGGGATTGCCTTCCCGGCAGCTTGTTGGCTAGTGGCTCAGGCGTTGGCCTTGATGGCCGCGGCCAGGACCTCGAGGCCGTCCAGCAGCAGCTCGTCGCTGATCACCAGCGGAGGCAGCAGCCGGATGACGTTGCCGTAGGTGCCGCAGGTGAGGATGATGACACCCTCCTTGAGGCAGGCCGCGGCGACGGCCTTKGTCAGCTCCGGGTTCGGTTCCTTGGAACCGGCCTGGACGAGCTCGATCGCCAGCATGGCGCCGCGGCCGCGGACATCGCCGATCACGGGCTGCTCGCTCGCCAGTTCACGCAGCTTGCCGAGGGCGATCTCCTCGATGTGCTTGGCGCGGGCGTTGAGGTTGTACTGCTCCATCGAGCCGATGGATGCCAGAGCAGCGGCGCACGCTACCGGGTTGCCGCCGTAGGTGCMGCCGAGGCCGCCCGGGTGGACGGCGTCGAGGAGGTCGGCGCGGCCGGTGATGGCCGAGAGCGGCATGCCGCCGGCGATGCCCTTGGCCATGGTCAGGATGTCCGGGACAACACCTTCGTGGTTCACGGCGAACCATTCGCCGGTGCGGCAGAAGCCGGACTGGACCTCGTCGGCGATGAAGACGATGCCCTTGTCCTTGGCCCACGCGGCCAGCGCCGGCAGGAAACCCTCGGCCGGGACAATGAAGCCGCCCTCGCCCTGGATGGGTTCGATGATGATGGCGGCAACCTGGTCGCCGCCGATCTGCTTCTCGATCATGGTGATGGCGCGCTTGGCGGCCTCGGCGCCGGTGATCTCCGGGTTCTCCTCGCGGAACGGGTAGCTCATCGGCATGCGGTAGACCTCGGGCGCAAACGGGCCGAAGTTGGTCTTGTACGGCATGGCCTTGGCGGTCAGCGCCATGGTCAGGTTGGTGCGGCCGTGGTAGGCGTGGTCAAAGGCGACGACGGCGTCCCGGCCGGTGGCCAGGCGGGCCACCTTGATGGCGTTCTCGACAGCCTCGGCACCGGAATTGAAGAGCACGGTGCGCTTCTCGTGGTCGCCCGGGGTGAGGCGGTTCAGCTGCTCAGCAACGGCCACATAGCCTTCGTAGGGCGTGACCATGAAGCACGTGTGGGTGAAGTGCTCCACGGCTTCCTTCACGGCGCCGACGACGGCGGGGTCCGAGGCGCCGACGCTCGTCACGGCAATGCCGGAGCMGAGGTCGATGAAGGAGTTGCCGTCGACGTCGTGGATGATGCCGCCGTCGGCGTCGGCCACGAACACCGGAACGCTGGACGCGACGCCGGMGGCGACGACCGCCTTGCGGCGCTCGGTCAGCGCAACGGACTTGGGGCCCGGGAAGTCGGCCTGGACGCGGCGCTTCTGCTCGAGCCGGTAGGTGATGTCATGTGCGGTGGTGGTCATGGGAAAGCCTTTCTAAGCGTGCGGTTAAGCGCGCGAGTTATGCGTCAGGTTGAGTTATGCCACTGCGATGGGCGGTTGCGTTATGCGACAGCGTTATGCGGCTGCATTATGCGTCGAGCGCACTCATGACGTGCTTGATGCGGGTGTAGTCCTCGACGCCGTACATGGACAGGTCCTTGCCGTAGCCGGACTGCTTGAAGCCGCCGTGCGGCATTTCGGCGGTGAGGAGGATGTGGGTGTTGATCCAGACGGCGCCGAAATCGAGGTCGCGGCTCAGGCGCATGGCCGTGCCGTGGTTCGAGGTCCAGACGCTGGAGGCCAGGGCGTAGTCGACGTCGTTTGCCAGTTCCACGGCCTCGTCCTCGGTGCTGAACTTCTGCACCGTGATGACGGGACCAAAGGCTTCCTTCYGCACGATGTCGTCGCTCTGCTTGGCGCCGGTGACGATGGTGGGCTCGAAGAAGAAGCCCTTGTCTCCCGCCTGATGGCCGCCGGTCTCGATCTTGCAGTTTTCCGGGAGGGACTCCACCAGGGCCTTGACCGTGTTGAAGTGGTTGACGTTGTTCAGCGGGCCGAAGTAGTTGTCTTCGTCGTTCTGCGAGCCGGTGCGCAGGGTCTTGGTGTGTTCCACCAGGGCTGCCACGAGGTCGTCGTAGGCGGAGTCCTGGACCAGGACGCGGGCGATGGCGGTGCAGTCCTGCCCGGCGTTGAAGAAGGCGAACTCGGCGATGGCCGCGGCGCTCTTCTTGATGTCGGCGTCGGCGAAAACGACCGCAGGGGCCTTCCCGCCGAGTTCCAGGTGGGCGCGCTTAAGTCCCTTGGCGGCGCCCGAGGCGACGGCGATGCCGKCGCGGACGGAGCCGGTGATGGAGACCAGGCCGGGGACCTTGTGCTCCACCATCAGGGCGCCGGTCTCGCCGGTGCCCAGCACCATGTTCAGCACGCCGGCCGGGAAGATCTCGCCGGCAAGCCGGGCCAGGACCAGAGTGGATTCCGGGGTGGTGTCCGAGGGCTTGAGAACCACGGTGTTGCCGGCGGCCAGGGCGGGGCCGATCTTCCAGATGGCCATGAGGAACGGGTAGTTCCACGGGGCAACCTGAGCCACGACGCCGATCGGTTCCCGCCGTACGTAGGAGGTGTGGCCTTCGAAGTACTCGCCGGCGGACTTGCCTTCCATGATGCGGGCCGCACCGGCGAAGAAGCGCAGCTGGTCGGCGCCGGCGGCGACTTCCTCCGAGGCGATCAGGGAGCGGACCTGGCCGGTGTTGCGGTGCTGGGCCTCAACGATTTCGTCGCTGTTGGCCTCGACGGCATCCGCGAGCTTGAGCAGCATAAGCTGGCGCTGCCCGGGCGTGGTGTGCTTCCAGGTCTTGAAGGCGTTCTTGGCAGCCGTCATGGCGGCGTCGACGTCGGCCTGCACCGAGATCGGCGACTGTGCCACCACGTCGCCGTTGGTGGGGTTCACGATGGGCATCATCCCTGTGCCGGCGGGGGTGACAAACTCGCCGTTGATGAAGTTCTGCAAGGTTTGAACCACGGTGTACAACCTCTTTCTTACTGCCAATGACGGATGTGGGGCTGGTCACGAGCCTATGCCAGCAGGGCAAGCCAGGGAATAGGCACCTGCACACCATCCCCGCAATGCTTTAGTGCGCTTGACCAGCACCCGGCTATCCTGAATCCATGGCCATTTCACTCGCCGCACTACTGGGTGTTCCGTCCCTCAGACTCACCAAGGCCGGCCTCGCCGAAACCACCTGGCACCAGGACATTCTCTGGGTGGCCGTCACCGAACAGGAGGACCCGCAGCGGTTCCTCAACGGCGGCGAACTGATCCTGACCACGGGCATGCGGCTCAAGAGCGCCGCGGAGCAGCGCCGCTTCGTGCGTCAGGTCCAGCGGGCCGGGGCGGTCGGGATCGGCTTCGGGGTCGGCCTGACGCACGACGCCGTGCCGCCGGCACTGATCGCCGAGGCCAACCGCTGGGGGCTGCCGGTGGTGGAAGTACCGTACGAAACCCCCTTCATCGCCATCGGCAAGATCGTGGCGGACGCCCAGTCCGCGGACCACCTGGTCAAGCTCGAGCGGCTCATTGCCGGGCACCAGATCCTGGCGCGGGCCCTTCTGACCGGCGGCGGGCTCGCCGAACTCCTGAAACATCTGGGGTCGATGCTGCGCACCGAGATCGTCCTGACCCAGTTCACGGCGCAGCTGTACAACAGCGTGCCCGGCCACCCGGCCCACACGGCCGAGGGCTGGGCGTCGTACCCCATCCCGACCGGCCGCCGCGATGCCTGCACATTGTGGGTGAAGCAGCCGTTTGAGGACTCGGGCATCGTGGGCTACGCCCAKAACCTGATTAGCGTCGAACTCAACAACATGGTCAAGCAGCGCCAGGCCCAGCGGGCGCTGGCCGGCCAGGTCCTCGAAGATGTCATCCACGGGACGCTGGAGACGTCCGAAGCCACCCGGCGCCTCGCCGGCGTCGGCATCAACAGCACCCGCAAGAACGTGGTCCTGCTCGCCGAATCGGCGGCCCACAACAAGCAGCTCGGAAGTTCATCCCTGCCCCAGCCGCTCGAAGCGGCGGTCAGCGCCGTCGTCGGGAAGGACCTCGTGGTGGTGATGCCCGACGACGGCAGCGGCGCCAGCGCCCTGGCCCRCCGACTCAGCGACCACCTCGCGGAGGCCGGGATCCACGCCACGATCGGCATTGGCGGTGCCTACACCAAGCCGAACGGCCTGCGGTGGAGCTATTTTGAAGCCCGCGATGCGGCCACCCACGGCCTGCCGGTCAACGAGCCCGAGCGGCTGAGCCTGACCTCGCTGCTGCTGGCCAGTGAGGACGTTCCGCTGGCGGACATGGCCAACGAATCACTGAACCCCCTGCGGGCCTTTGACGCAGCGCACGGCGCCGAACTCATGACCACGCTGGAAAGCTACCTCAACAACAACGGCTCGGTGGCGGCCGTCGCCGAGGAACTCACCCTGCACCGCAACACGGTCCGCTACCGGCTGGCGCAGATCACCGAGCTCACCGGCTACGACCCCGCCCAGACACCGGACCGGGTGCAGCTCTGKCTCGCCTTGGCGGTCCAGCGGCTCAGCGCCCGGCACCCGCGCTAACACTCTCCCACTCCGCCCCCAGCCCGTCCCCCAAGCACCGCGGGGATCACTTCGCGCCCATCCGAGGTCGTATGATTCTGCCGTCCTGACACGGGCGCGACGTGACCCCCGACGCTTTAGGGGTTGTCTCTTTCGGAGATATTCGCCACTAAAGGCTGACTATCAAACATCAAACGTCTAACCTTTAACAATGGCAAGCATGGCTAGCAGCACGGCGGTTTCCGCTCTCCCCCAGACAGCTCCACCCGGCACCCGGCGCCCGCGTGGCGTGATCGTGGCCGGCGTCGTGGCGCTCGTACTGATCGGCCTGAACCTCCGCGCCGGCATCACCGGCTCCGCCGCACTGTTCCACGACCTGCAGGCCGTCCTGGGGTACGGCCCGCTGATCGCGGCCCTGCTCMCCTCGATCCCCACCCTGTGTTTCGCGGTGGCCGGGGCGGCCACCTCCTGGCTCACCCGGCAGTTGGGGCTGGAAAAGGCCATCCTGCTCTCCCTCGTGATGCTGGCCGCCGGACTGCTCCTCCGGGGCATCCCGTCCACCGGAATGCTGCTCGCCGGGACCGTGGCGGGAATGTCCGGGCTGGCCGTCTGCAATGTGGCGATGCCCGCCTTCATCAGGGTGCACTTCGCAGACCGCACGTCGCTCATGACGGCCCTGTACACCTTGACCATGACCACTGGCGCCACCGTCACCGCCGTGCTGATCGTGCCGGTGTCGCAAGCCCTTGGCTCGCCGTCCGCGGGCGTCGGGTCCATCGGAATCCTGGCCCTGTGCGCCTGCCTCGGCTTCCTCCCGATTGCGGTGCACGCCCACCGTAACGCGTCCCCGGTCAAGGCCGCCCGCGTTTCCCCGTGGCCCCTGCTGCGGACCCGCACCGGCGCGCTGATCACCCTCGGCTTTACGGTGCAGGCGCTCCTGGCCTATGCCGTCCTCAGCTGGTTCCCCTACATGCTGGMCACGACCGGGCTCTCCGCGTCCGACAGCGGGMTGATGTTCGGGCTCATGMAGCTCGTCTCCGTCCMTGCCGGCATGGTGCTGGTGGCCATCGGCTCGCGCCCCCGGATGCTGCGGACCTCGTTCTACCTGGCCACCGTGACAATGGCGTTCGGCGTCCTGGCCATGCTGGTCCTCCCCGCTTCCTGGGCTCCGCTGACCGCGGTGCTGCTGGGCTTCGGGCTCGGGATCTTCCCGCTGGTCATGGTGATGATCAGCCGCAGCGGCCGCACCACGGCCGAGACCACCGCTCTGTCCACCGTGGCCCAGTCCGCCGGGTACCTGCTGGCGACCCTCGGGCCGTTCGGCATGGGCCTGCTGCACAGCGCCACCAACTCCTGGACTCTGCCGTTGGCGCTCCTGCTGGCAGTGGCCCTGGGCCAGATCGCCGTGGGCCACCTGCTGACGGGCCGGCCCGCAGAACAACGGCCGGCGAAACTGCCGCCTGCTGCCCCGCACACCGCTCCGCACCCGTTGGAAGGAATCCGGCGATGACACTCACTTCTTCGCACCGGCCTCCATTGGCGGAGGAAATCACTGCCAAGCTGCGGGCGCTGATCCACTCGGGCGAGTGGCCGCTGCAGCAGCGCATTCCGGCCGAACCGGAACTGATGGCCGCGTTCGGCGTCTCCCGCGGCACCCTGCGTGAGGCCATCAAGGCGCTCGCCCACAGCGGCATGCTTGAAGTCCGCCGCGGGGACGGCACTTACGTGCGCGCCACCAGTGAGATCGCGGGGGCCACGCAGCGGATGTATGCGGATCACTCCCAGGGCCACATCCTGGAGGTCCGCGTCGGGCTGGACACCCAGGCCGCCCGGCTTGCCGCACGCCACGCCACGGGCGACGACATCGCCGCCCTGCGCGGATTGCTCGACCAACGCCGCGCCGCCTGGCTGGTCGAAGACTATCCTGCGTGGGCCCGTGCCGACTGGGACTTCCATGTGCGGGTGGCCCAGGCCTCCGCCAACCCGCTCCTGCACGAGCTGTATGTCAGTTTCGGTGTCGTCTTCCACAATGATCTGCTCCGGCAGCAGCGGCGGATCGGTTTTAACGGACTGCCGCATGAGGGCCACGACGAACTGGTGGACGCCATTGCCGCACGTGATGAGGCGGCCGCCGTCGAGAGCGTCACCCGGAACCTGAACTCCTGCGCTGAGTGGCTGCAGGAGTAGTTCCCGAGGGTTTTCCGAAGGTGCCGGGACAATGCTCTGTCTCAGCCTGTGCCCCTGCGCCCAGCAGCGGGGGCCCGGCAGGCCGAAGGCCTCCGGGCAGGAACTTCCGTTCCTCCCGGGGGCCTTTGTGCTGCTCCGAGAGCATCGCTGCCCACGCCCGTCCGTCCCGTACTCCCGTGTTCAGGTGCAGCTCAATAGGGTCTTAGTGCCGTAGACCCTGCCCTGGCCAGGGTCAACACTGAAAGTTGCAGGACGCTGCGCGAGCGTTCACGCKATTGGTGCACGTGCTCTTCCGCACACTACCCGGACGACTGTGCCGGACTCACCGGATCTCGCAGTGCGGCACCTTGATTCGCCCCAGCAAGGACTCGGCGAGGAGGTCGATGGTGGGCAAGAAGAAGAAAAAGAAGAGCGMCGGCGAAAAGGCGGGGCAGGACGAGCAGTCGACAACAAAAATGCGCCGCAAGGAATATGAGGCGGAGATGGCCGACCTGCAAGGCGAGCTGGTGGCCCTGCAGGAGTGGGTGAAGTCCACCGGGGCCAAGATCTGCATCGTGTTTGAGGGCCGCGACACGGCCGGCAAGGGCGGCACGATCAAGCGCATCGTCGAGCGGGTGAGCCCCCGGGTGTTCCGGGTGGTGGCGCTCCCCACTCCGACAGAGCGGGAAAAGTCCCAGATGTACCTGCAGCGGTATATGTCGCACTTCCCCGCGGCCGGCGAGGTGGTCATCTTCGACCGCAGCTGGTACAACCGGGCCGGCGTGGAGCGCGTGATGGACTTTTGCACTCCGGAGCAGACCCAGAGGTTCCTGAACATGACCCCGCTGGTGGAAAAAGCGATGGTCGACTCCGGAATCATCCTGCTCAAGTACTGGCTCGAGGTCAGCGCGGACGAGCAGACGCGGCGCCTTGAGAGCCGCATGGACGATCCCCGCAAGACGTGGAAGCTGTCCCCCATGGATATGTTGTCCTACAGCCGGTGGTACGACTACTCCCGGGCCAGGGACGCCATGTTCGAGGCAACGGACACCGCCTGGGCGCCGTGGTACGTCGTGAACAACGAGGTCAAGAAGCGCGGCCGGCTCAACATCATCAGCCACCTGCTCAGCCAGGTGCCCTACGAGCCGTTCCCCGGGCTCGAGGTCGAGCTCCCGAAGCGTCAGAAGGCCGGCGACTACCGGGAGCCGACCCTGGCGGTACGGCACATCCCGACCCCGTTCTGAGCAGCGCCCCGGCGATGAGGAGAAAGTCATGAATGACAATTCCGGAGCCGCAGCCGGCTTGGCCCCCGCCGAGGCGGAGGCCACGTGGTACGCGCTTGCGCCCGCGGACGTTGCAACCGAGCTGCGGGTGGACCCGGCCCGCGGCCTGAGCACAGCCGAGGCGCAGGAGAGGCTTGAGGAGTACGGACCGAACGCCCTGGCCGCCGCGAAGCCGGAGCCGGTGTGGAAACGGTTCTTCAAGCACTACCGGGACTACATGCAAATTGTGCTGGTGGTCGCCGCGCTGGTCAGCCTGCTGATCGCGGAATACGGAACAGCAATCGGGCTCGCCCTGCTGACGTTGTTCAACGCCTGGCTGGGATATCACCAGGAAGGCAAAGCCGAAGAAGCGGCCGCCTMCCTGGGCCAGATGATGAAGGCGATGGCCAAGGTGCGCCGCGACGGTGATGTTGTGGAGCTCCCCGCCGAGGAGATCGTGCCCGGGGACATCGTGGTGGTCGATGCCGGGGACCGCGTCCCCGCCGACGGCCGGGTCATCCTGGCGGCGACCTTGCAGATCGAGGAAGGTGCCCTGACCGGCGAGAGCGTCGCGGTCGAGAAGGACACGGGGGCCATCAACCGGCACGACGTCGGCATCGGTGACCGCCTCAACATGGCGTTCATGAACACGAACGTGACCCGGGGCCACGGCGAGATCCTCGTTACCACCACGGGTATGGGCTCAGAGGTCGGCCACATCGCCAACATGCTGTCCGGGCAGAAGGTGGAAAAGACCCCTCTCACCAAGCAGGTGGACCGGCTCACCATCTTCATTATCATMGCGGCGCTCTTCGCCTTCGTCGCAATCRTCATCATGGGCCTGGCCGCGGGCGAATCCTTTGCGGTGCTCTTCGGGATCGGCGTGGCGCTGGCCGTCGGCTCGATCCCGGATGCGCTGCCCGCCGTCGTCACCACGATCCTGTCTGTCGGTTCGGTCAACATGGCCAAGAAGAACGCCATCATGAAGGTCCTGCCCKCGGTTGAGACGCTGGGCTCGACGTCGGCGATCAATTCGGACAAGACGGGTACCCTGACCCTGAACCAGATGACGGTGCGCGAGATCACCACCGTTCAGCACCACTACACCGTGAGTGGCGAGGGCTACAGCTTCGACGGCCAGGTCCAGCGGACCACCGGCGACGCCGAGCGGAACCTGGACTACGTCATGTACTCCTGCGCCCTGTGCAACGACTCCGACATCAACGACGGMGAAGTGGTCGGGGACCCCACCGAGGCGGCGCTGTACGTGCTCGCGCAAAAGGGCGGCGTGGACGTCAGGGAGTTCCGCCGCAACAACCCGCGCGTCGCGTCGGTCCCCTTTGACTCCGACTACAAGTTCATGGCCACCTTCCACCGGATGCCCGGCGCCGACGGCAGGCCCGTGATCCGGGCCTACGTAAAAGGGGCACCCGATGTCCTGCTCAACAGGTCATCGTTCGCCCGGATGCCCGGCGGCCGGTCCGAGTCCCTCACCGAGGAGATGCGCGGGAAAGTGCTCGCCGAGAACGAGCGCATCGCCAGCCAGGGCCGGCGGGTGCTCGCCCTGGCGCAGCGGGAGTTCGATCCGGCGACATTCGACCCCGCGGGCGACCTCATGGCGCTCATGCAGGACTTGGAGATTACGGCGCTGATCGGCGAGGTCGACCCGCCGCGCGCCGAGGCGGTGGCCGCCATCGCCAAGGCCAAGCACGCCGGCATCCGGGTCCGGATGATCACCGGCGACCACGCCATAACGGCAGCGGCAATCGCCAATGAGCTCGGCATCAGGGGCCGTGCGGTGACCGGTGCCGAGTTCGCCGCGATGAGTGATACGGAGGCCGACAACCAGGTCGACGGGATCGGCGTGATCGCCCGGGTAGCTCCCGAACACAAGGTCCGGTTGGTCGAGGTGCTCAAGCGCAAGGGCCACATCGTTGCCATGACCGGCGACGGCGTCAACGATGCCCCCGCGATCGCGGCGGCCGACATCGGGATCGCGATGGGCATCACGGGCACCGACGTCGCCAAGGGCGCGGCCAAGATGATCCTTGCCGACGACAACTTTGCCACCATCGTGGCGGCGGTCGAAGAGGGCCGGCTGGTGTACGACAACCTGCAGAAGTTCATCCGGATCCAGGTAGCCAACCTGTTCATGTTTATTCTGGCGTTCATCGGATCCTCCGCATTCGCCATTGMCGGCACCGCGCTGCTCAGCCCGGCCCAAGTGCTGTGGATCCACATGGCAATCGTCGCCCCCATTGGCGCGGTGATGGGACTGGACCTCGCGACACCGGGCATCATGGACCGCAAGCCGCGGCCCTTCAATCAGCCGATCATCGTCCGGTCGATGATGGTGCGGCTGTTCGTCGTCGGGCTGTTCATGGCGGCCGCGACGCTGATCCTCGTGCAGATCGGCAAGACCACCTACGATTCCCTCGAAGTCGGCCAGACCATGGCAATTGTGGGCCTGGGCTTGATGAATATCGCCGTCGCCCTCAACCTCCGGTACCCCACGGAGAGTGCCTTCGGGCCTTCCACCATATCCAACCCGAAACTGCTTTGGGCCTTCGCGTGGGCCTTCATCGGATCGATGCTGATTACCCAGATGCGGGTGCTGCAGGACCTGTTCGGCACCGTCCCGCTCACCGGCCAGCAGTGGGTGGCCTGCCTGGTTCCGGCCGCAGTGCTGCTGCTCCTCGGCGAACTCTTCAAGCTGGTCCTGCGGGTCCGGCGGCATGCAGGCGCGCACGCCAAGGGCGCGGCCCCGGCCGTTCCTGCCTAGGCGCCCGGTTCCTGCGTGAGCGTGCAACTGCCGAGGGCCGGAACGCGACGTTCCGGCCCTCGGCAGCTTGTGGCGGCAGTGGACGTTGTGCTAGCGGGCGAGTCCCTTGAACACGTTCTTCGGGCGCTGCATTTCGCCGTGCTTGGCGCCGAGGACAATCACCCAGCCGGCGAACACCGGGATGGCCCACTGCAGGATCTTCAACTGCTGCTGCGCGGAACGGAGTTCCTCCGAGGCTTCCGGCTTCGGCTCGGTGGCACCCTTGGCGCCCTCGGCGGCCAACTTCTCCACCTTGKCGCCCTGCAGGCCGGCGTACAGCGTCACGGCGGCGCCTGCGAGGGTGACGATGGACTTGTAGACCGTCAGCCGCGTGACGCCGTCCTGCTTAGCCATCCGGCCCTTGTTCCCCCACATGATCGCGAGGCCGGAAAGGAAGTGCGCGCCAAATGCGGCCGCCTGGAACGGGGCCCACTTCTTCCAGCCCAGGCTCGACAGCCGTGTACGTTCCGCGGGGTCCTTGGCTTCCGCCGTGGCACCATTTAGACCAATGGCGCCCATCAGCGAACCGCCGAACCAGGCGCCTGCCGTGAGGTCGTGAATGGATCGGGCAACAAGATTACCTGCCATGGTGAGCTTCCTATCGTCTGTAATTCGAACCCGGAATCGCGGCGGCCAACCGAAGGCCACATCTCGGCTATGGTAAGCACACTTAGTAAAAACTTGATAGTCCCCCAATCTCAACCGCGGGCCTGATGCCTATTCCAGTCCTTGTTGCCGGGCGAGCGTTGGGGTTATCGTGTGAGCTATCCCCGGAACCGTTCGTTCTGCTCGTCCGGGGGCGGGTTCTCCGAGGTGAGCCATGAGTTATATCCCAGTCAGTAGACGCACCATCAGAAGGCACCGCGAATCCGAGCGGTCCACGCGGCGCCTCGTCGTCATCCTGTGCGCAGCGGCCGCCGCGGCATGGCTACTATCCGTCACGCTGTCCACGGCAGTCMACGTGGACACCTTTGCCCACAACGTCGCCGTCGTACTTCACGTGCTGTCCCTCGTGGTGGCCTTTGGCGCCATTATCCTGGTGGACTGGCACGGCTTCCTGTGGCTCATCGGCCGACGCAAACTGGCCGAGATCATCCGGCTCGACGGGGCGGCCACACCGCTGATCTGGGGCGGCCTCGCGGGCATGCTGGCTACCGGGGTATTCCTGAACCCGCATTTGAACAACCCCATGACGGACGTCAAACTGGCCGCCGTCCTTGTGCTCAGCTTGAACGGGATCATGCTCATCCCGCTCATGCGGCGGCTGGCGCGGCTGCCTTCCGATGCCTCGTTCGCGGACCTGACCATCGGGCAGCGGATCCACATGATGTTGTGCCTGGTCATCTCGCAGGCCTGCTGGTGGACGGCGATCATCATCGGGTTCATGAACGGGATGTTCTGACAGCTATCAGGCATCCCGGCCCGACAAGGCGACCACGTCACCTTCCTGGTACAGCAGTGCCCGGAGCTCGGATTCGGCGGATTCCAGCCGTTTGGGGTCGATGGTCTCCCCGGAGGCGAAATGGTCCAGCAACCGGGGGTCCACGTAGCTTTTGCGGGCGATCGACGGCGTGTTGCCCAGGACTGCGGAGGCATCGACCATGGCCCGGCTCACCGCACGTTTGCGGGCGGAAGCCTGCGCCTGCGGACCGCTCTGCGCGAGGMTGACGGCCGCCGCGACTGTTCCGCGCAGGGTACGGAAGTCCTTGGCGGTGAAATCCTCGCCCGTGCGCTCCTTGACGTACTGGTTGATGTCCGGGCTGGACACCGGGTGCCAGCGCCTGCCGACCTTATAGGCCAGCAGCCGGGCGTTGCCGCCGCGCCGCTTGAGCTGGCGCACGACGGCGGCGAGGTCGGCGTCGTCGATCCGCGATTCCCACGTCTTGCCGCTCTTGGCGGGGAAACTGAGCCTTAGCTCGTCCTTGTGCACGCGGACGTGGGCGCACAGCAGGGTGGCCAGGCCGTGGCTGCCGTTCTCGTTGGTGTACCGCTCCGAGCCCACCCGGAGCGAGCCGCTGTCCAGCATCCGGAACGCGGCCGCCAGCACGCGCTCCCGGGTGAGCCCGTCCGAGCGCAGGTCCATGGTGACCCGGCGGCGTGCTGTCGGGAGGGTTTCGGCGAGCTGGAGGGCGCGGTCGAATTTGAGCCGGTCCTTATTCTCCCGCCAGCTTGGATGGTAGATGTACTGTCGGCGTCCGACGGCGTCGAGTCCCGTCGCCTGGATGTGCCCGTTGTCGTACGGGGCAATCCAGACGTCGGTCCAGGCCGGCGGAATGCCGATATGTTCCAGCCGGTCCCGCACCGGGCCGGCCGGAAGCGTGGACCCGTCCAGGTCCTTGTAACTGAAACCGGTCCCGGCGGGGACCCGGCGGTATCCGCGGCCGGACGCGTTGCTGTGACGGAGCCTCATCGGCCGGATCCTGGGTGCCTGGCGGTGTCCATGACGGTAAGCCTACTGACTAGCCGCCGGGATCTCCCACACATCAAACAACGCGGGGTCCCCTCGCGCCCATGATCCCCTGTGGGATAGGCGCGAAGTGACCCCGCGTTGCTGTGTTGGAGTGCGCCTAGAGCTGGGCTGCCACTCCGCCGCGGGAAATCTCCACCATCTCCTGGCGCGGGACTACCTTGATGCGTTCACGGGCGACCTCAACGCCGTACGATGCGCCGGCCGCCGTCGCCGCGTCGCCCAGGCCACGCTCGTGGGCGTMGAGCGMCAGCCAGCCTTCCCAGCTTGTGTACTCCACGCCGCGGCGCTCCAGGAGTTCGATGACGGCCTCCGGGGCGGGTGCTGCGGCCAGCGGCAGGTTTTCGCGGTCTTCGAGCAGGTAGGTCACGGTTTCCAGCGCGTCGCCCTTGGTGTGGCCGATCAGGCCCACCGGTCCGCGCTTGATCCAGCCGGTCGCGTAGATCCCCGGCACGTGGGTGCCGGCGGCATCCAGAACGCGGCCGCCGTCGTTCGGCACGACGCCCTTGCTGTGGTCGAACTCGACCTCGGGCAGCGCGGAGCCGAAGTAGCCGATGGCGCGGTACACGGCCTGGACCGGGTAGTCGACAAACTCGCCGGTGCCGCGCGCGTTGCCTGTGCCGTCCAGTTCGGTGCGCTCAAACTTGATCCCGGCGACGCGGCCGGGTGCCTCGGCGTCGTCGTAGACCTCCACCGGGCTGTGCAGGAAGTGCAKGTGCAGGCGCCGGGACGCCTTGAGCTCGGAGAGGTCCTCGGGCTGTTCGGCGATCCAGTTGGTGAGCGTGCCCACCATGGTCTTGGTCTGGTTGTTGCTCTGGATCTGCCGGTCGKACTCGGCGTCGAACTCAAAGTCCTCGGCGTAGAGGATGATGTCGACGTCCTTGGAGTGCGAGAGTTCGCGCAGCTCCAGCGGGGTGAACTTCACCTGGGCCGGGCCGCGGCGGCMGAAGACGTGCACGTCAGTGACGGGCGAGGACTTCAGACCGGCGTAGACGTTGTCCGGGATTTCGGAGACCAGGAGGTCATCGGCGTGCTTGGAGAGCATGCGGGCCACGTCCAGGGCCACGTTGCCGTTGCCGATCACGGCAATTTCCTTGGCCTCCAGCGGCCATTCGCGGGACACGTCCGGGTGGCCGTCGTACCAGGAGACGAAGTCGGCGCCGCCGTACGAGCCCTCGAGCTCGATGCCGGGGATGTTCAGGTCCGMGTCCTTGATAGCGCCGGTGGCGAAGATGACGGCGTCGTAGTGGGTGCGGAGGTCATCGATGGACAGGTCCGTGCCGTAGTCCACGTTGCCGAAGAACCGGATGTCGCCGCGGTCCAGGACCTTGTGCAGGGCGTTGACGATGCCCTTGATGCGGGGATGGTCGGGGGCCACGCCGTAGCGGATCAGGCCGTAKGGTGCCGGGTAGCGGTCGAAGAGGTCGATGCTGACGGTGAGTTCGCCGCTCTTGACGGCCTCGCTCTTGGTCAGGATGTCCGCGGCGTAGACGCCGGCGGGGCCGGAGCCGACGACGGCGACGCGCAGCGGGCGGGCGGCGGTTCCTACGGTGGTGCTAGTTGACACGGCTGTGTTCCTTTTTCTTCTGCATCCGTTGCTCCACAAACGCMCTTTTGAGGCTTGATAACGGCGGTTATGGAGCAATCGACGGGGTTTAGGGGGTCAGTACTCGGGTCTTGACGGTGCGGGCGGTGCGTGGGGTGTTCGGGGTGGTAGTGCTGTAGTCCGCGGTCTTGAAGTGCGACGGCGCGAACGGGCTGACACGGACGACGTCGCCGATCACGATCACGGCGGGGTTCGCGACGCCGGCCGCCTCGGCCTGGTCCGCGATGGTCCCGAGCGTCCCGATGGTCACMCGCTGGTCGGGCAGGTAGCCATTCTCTACGATGCCAACCGGCGTGCCTGCTGGCAAACCGGCACGGGCCAGGGAATCCGCGGAATCGCGGAGCTGGCCCACGCCCATGAGCAGGATCACGGTGTGGTCGGCGCGGGCCGGGACCTCGGAGAGCTCCTCGTGGCCGGTGACCACGCTAAAGCCCTTGGCCAGCCCGCGGTGCGTGACGGGGATGCCCGCGGCGGCCGGGACGGATATGGCGGAGGTGACGCCCGGGACCACCTCAACGTCCACGCCGTGCTGCCGGCAAAATTCGGCTTCCTCGCCGCCGCGGCCCAGGACGTACGGGTCGCCGCCTTTGAGCCGGACCACGCGGTGGCCCTCCCGGGCCTCGTCAACCAGGATCCGGTTGATCTCGGCCTGCGGGACCGGGTGGTGGCCGGGAGTCTTGCCGACCTCAATCACGCGGACGTCGGGGGCGAGTTCGGCCAGGAGCTCCCGCGGGCCGAGGCGGTCCGCGACCACGACATCGGCCTGGCCCAGGAKCCGGCGGCCGCGGACGGTGATGAGTCCGGTGTCGCCGGGTCCGCCGCCCACAAGGGCCACGGCGCCGTCTGTTGAATCGGCCCGCGCCCGCTGGCGGCGCAGCGGGAGGTCTCCGGTTTCCAGGGCGGTGGCGACGGCGTCGCGCAGGGCCATGGCGCGGCGCGGGTCTCCCCCGGCGTTGACGGCGATCTTGACGTCGTCCACGACGGCGACGGCGGGCGTCCAGGCTGCGGAGGATTCGTGGTCGGAGGCATTGACGCACCAGATGCGCCGCGCCTCGGCGTCGGCCGAGACCTGCGCGTCCACGGCGGCGTCACCGGTGGCKGTCTGGACGAACCAGACGCCGTCGACGTCGGACGGGCGGTACGCCCGGGGCTCCCAGCTCAGGAGGMCGGCGCCGATAAGGTCCTGGAGCGGCGCGGAGGCAACGGGGGCCACCACCGTGACGCGGGCTCCGGCGTCGAGCAGTCCCTTGGCGCGCCGCGCGGCGACGGGTCCGCCGCCAACCACCAGCACGGGACGGCCGAGGAGGCGCAGCGCCGTGGGGTAAATGTCCTGAATTGCCATGMATCGACGATAGGGCGGCGTCACATGGCGGAACAACGGCACGGAAACACCAGTTCACGCAAGGTAACGCCGCGTMACATAGTGGCACCCGCCGACGAGGGACGGCGGAGCCCGGTGGAGCCCTATTTCACGGCGATGAGTTCGATCAGCCTGATGTCCGGATCCTTGGCGAGCATGGCCGGACCGTGTTCGCCGAGGGCGGCGGGAATGGCGCCGTTGAGGTGGGCCTGGCGGTCCTCCTCGGAATCGAAGGTGTCGAAGATGCCGAAGGTGTTCTCGTTGACCCGGAAGGCGTACCAGGTCCGGGTTCCGGGTTCGTTGAGCACGATCTCGCGGCCCCCGTTGAGGAAGTCCCAGACATCCTGTTCCTTCCCCGGCTTGGCTTCGACCAGGGCCAGCACGCCAAATTTTGCTGCCACAGCGACCTCCTAGGATTCAGACTTGGAATCAGTCTTGGAATGGGCCGGAACCCGGCCTCTAGGCGTGAGTGTAGGCCTGTGCCCGTGCCCCGGCAAGGAGTCATGGCAAAAGCAACGCGGGGTCACTTGCGGCCCATAATTCCGAGGATTATGGGCCGCAAGCGTCCCCGCGTTGCTATGTAAGGGGTGACGTCAAGGTGGGCGTGCTGCTTGGTGCTGTGCCTAGCGGGTGCTGCCGGCGAGGAGGCCCCGGCGGCGGAGCAGCCGCTTTTCGATCGGGGCGAAGACAAGCAGTTCGATCAGGATGCCGACGGCGAGGATCAGCAGGATGGCGGACATCACGATGGTCATGTCGGACAGGACGCGGCCCTGGTCCAGCATGGAGCCCAACCCGAAGCCGATKGTGCCGCCGACGGCGATGATTTCCGCCGCCATGAGGGAGCGCCAGGAGAACGCCCAGCCCTGTTTGAGGCCGCTGAGGTATCCGGGCAGGGCGGCCGGCAGGATGATCTGCAGGGCAAGTTGGAGCCGCGACGCCCCCAGGACCTTTCCGACGCTGCGGTACTGCGGCGGAATCTGGTCCACGCCGGAGATCAGGCCATTGATGATCGAAGGGATGGCACCCATGAACACCACGAAATACACCGTGGCGTCGGTGAGCCCGAACCAGAGGATGGCGGCGGGCACCCAGGCCACGGACGGCAGCACCTGCAGCCCGGAGATCAGCGGCCCGAACGCGCGCCGCAACGGTGCCATCTGCGCCAGCAGGAGCCCCACCGGCGTCGCGATGACCACGCTGATGAGGAAGCCCACGACGCCGCGCTGCAGCGACGTCCAGACGGCCTCCTGCAGCTTGCCCTCGCTCCACAGGGTTCCAATCTGGCTGATGACGTCCATCGGGCCGGGCACGATGTCCCGACGCTTGAAGCCCAGCGACACATACAGCTGCCAGAGGATGACCAGCACCGCGAGGGCAGCGACCGGCAGCAGTATCCTGCTCCAGTCGATGCGGGCCTTACGGATGGAGTCGGACTGGAGGGAATCCAGGCCCGCTTCGAGCTCGCGCAGGTCTTCCTTGCCGCTGGAGGAGCGGGTCAGGGCCGCGGTGACCGACACCGCGCCGGGCTTCGCGCCCGGTGCCGCCCCGGGAGTGGCATCCAAGGCATAGGCCGAGGGACMCGACGCGAGCTTGCGAGCGTTGGGAAGGCCGTTGCCGCTTTCGGAGCCGGCCGCTTCGTCCGCAGGACGAAAGCGGTCCGGCGAAGGTGCGGGGGCGGCATCGGGCGTGGAGCTCCAAAGGAACTTACTTGGCATGGCGGCGGATCTCCTCGCGTAGCCGGGCGGTGATGACGCCGGTGAGCTGGCCTGCCAGGCCGGCGTCGGTGCGGTGTTCTTCGGTGACGTGCCATTCCTCCACCACCCGGCCGGGCCGGGAGGAGAGCAACAGCACGCGCTGGCCCAGCCGGACGGCCTCGCGGACGTTGTGCGTGACSAAGACGATGGTGCGGCCGGTTTCCTTCCAGATGCGTTCCAGCTCGTCATGGAGCAGGTCGCGCGTAATCGCGTCCAGCGCCGCGAACGGCTCGTCCATGAGCAGCAGCTGCCGGTCCTGGGCCAGGKAACGGGCCAGGGCCACGCGCTGGCGCATCCCGCCGGAGAGTTCATGGGGACGCTTATCCCCCGCGCCGCCCAGGTGCACCAGGTCCAGCAGCTCCCCGGCGCGGACCCGGCGGTCGGCTTTCCCGACGCCGCGCAGTTTCAGGGCCAGCTCGATGTTTTCCCGGGCCGTCAGCCAGGGAAACAGTGCCGCGTCCTGGAACATGAAGGCGGCGCCGTCGCTGGGCACCTCCAGAGCGCCCGACGTCGGGGCCTCCAGTCCCGCCATGATGTTGAGCAGGGTGGACTTGCCGCAGCCCGAGGCACCGAGCAGGGCGACGAACTCGCCCTGCGCGATGGTGGCGTTGACGTCGTCCAGCACCGGGGCACCGTCGCCGAAGCGCTTGCCCAGGTTTTCCAGTACGACTGGCATGGTCAGGTCCTTACTGTAGTGGCGGATTGCCGGAGGCCAAGGAGTTAGTCCTTKCCGAGTCCTTGGGCGGAGATCTTCCTGGCGGCCACTGCGTTCAGGGCCGTGAGGTCGAAGATGCCGCTGATGTCGGCATGCTTGGTGG
>NZ_JBFTHK010000056.1:0-25344 GCF_056394205.1 Arthrobacter sp. 10T413_2
CGGTACCGGCCTGGACCGGAACACCGTCCTGTTCGTGGGCTGGTTCGGTCCGCGCGGCCTGGCATCCCTCGTGTTCGCGCTGCTGGCGCTGGAAGCCGTCGGGCCCGCGTCGGATCAGGCGGTGGCCGTGATCACGGCCACCGTGCTGCTCAGTGTCCTTGCCCATGGATTGAGCGCCGCGCCGTTGGCTGCCCGCTACGGACGCGCCGCCGCCGCAGCGGGGCCGGAGCCGGGAGGGCCGGTGCCGGTCACCCGCGCTCCGGCCCGGGGCCTGAGCCGCAAGCACACGCCCACTGCGCTCTTCCCGCGGAAGCGGCCCCGCCGGTAGGCCGAACGGACCCCGTGCGACGCCGTCGCCGTTCGCCCCGGCAGGGCACCTGTGATGAGTCTCACGCGCAATTTTCGCCATCTGGCTTGAGCCGCCCGCGCGGCGCTGTGCACTATGGAAAGGCAGGGCAGGGAGCATGGCTCCCGGTCACGCAGCCCCGATGTTCCCTCCGACGCCACGCGTCCGCAGTGAACCAGGGGCACCCATCCTGGTGGACGCAATGAGGCCAAACCGGTGAGCTCGCAGAGCTGCCCCGAGGTCTCAGGCGTTCCTGGTTTGGCCCCACGGCGGCTCCGCATCGGTGCGGCAGCCGGACATCCGGATTCATGAATGGAAGCACTGAACAATGACGTTTGAAACTGCCACCTCTGTAACCCACAAGCTCTGGGACCGCTCCACGATGCACCACGAGCTGGACGCCCTGATCCACGACCTCTCGGAGCGCCACAACACCGCCAAGAGCAACATCGCGGTCCACGCCAGCGGACCGGGCACCTTCACGCTCAGCCTGAACCACGGTGCAGCAAACCTTGAGGCAGTTTCCGCCTAGCAAACACACAGAGGACGACGGCGGGAGGTGACTCCCGCCGTCGTCCTCTGGCGTTTAAGGCAGTACGTCGCACGTGGTGAAGCCGGAGTTGCGCAGGAAAGTAGCGCCGGCTTGTGTGACCGCGGTGTCTTCGTCCAGCACGGCCGTCCAGATCAGGAAGTTGGCTGCCTCACTAACCAAGGCGATCAGCTTCGCTCCCTGGGGCAGGGGTCCGTCTGCCCCGAATCCTTCCATGGCAAGCGGCCCGGCGGGCTCGTCCCCTACACTGACCAGACTCCACTCGTCGTCGAGCGTCTCGGTGCCGCGCACCAGATGGACAGCAAATTTGGGCGACAAGCCAATTCTTGCCGCGGTGCCGTGAAACTGTGCATCCGGGCCGTCCTTCACAACACCCCAGCGCACGTTGAATTGATGCAGGGACAAAAAGGGATTGGCAATGCCCTGGGTATCCTCCAGGCCGGTGGCGACTTGGAGCGGGTTGTCGTGTGTCTCCACGCTCCAGACTCCATATTCGGTCTTTGCCATCAGGTGTCCGACCGGTTTGGTGTCAGGCCAGATTGTGAACTTGACGTCGGTCAGGCACAGGGTCTTCAGGTTCTTCGCCGCTGCCAGCGGGGAAATGTCGGCGATCCGATTGCCGCCGATGTTCAACGATTCGAGATTGGGACAGCGCCCGAGCGGCGCGACGTCGCTTACGTCATTGTCCGAAACGTCGAGTCCGCGCAGAAAGGTAAGTCCCGCGACCGGTTCCAGCTGGCCTATGCGGTTCCCCGAAACATTTACGTGCTCAAGCTTTTCCAGCTGTTCAATGCCCTGCAAACTCATCAGGGCGCCGTCGTTGTTTCTGCCGGTGATTGAAAGTTCGGCGAGCCGGCCCCTTGCGATCATCGTCGGAAGATGGGCGATCGAGGTAATTCCCATATTCTCCGGGTACCACTCGATCGTGAACTTATCCAGCTCGCTGACGACTTGTGCAAGCGCCTCGCCACGCAGGTGCTCCGTCTTCAGTTCGTCGCCGCCAGGATCCACGATTCCTTCGAGGTTGTCGATCCGGCCGGCAACAGCGAATGCGATCTGGTTGACCAGCTTCCGGTCGTCGGAAAGTATCCCCGGCTGATTCCGTTTCTCATACCAGTCGGCGTAGCTGCCCTCCACGCCGCCGATCCGCCGATGCAGTTCGAGAGTGGGAAACTGCAGCGGAGGGTCAGCCGTGGCCGGGTCAAAGAGTTGAGGTGGATCAATTTCACCCCGCGACAGGCGAACGGCGTGACGAGTAGCCGCGTCCGTCGCACGCGCATAGGCCTGTGCCGCGGCCTGAAGCTCGGCGCTGGGAGCCGGATTTTCAAAGAACTCCGGATGTTCCGCCGCAAAGGTGAAGTCGTTGTACTTCTGGAGATAGGCGAGCCTTTGGCGGTCGGCGTCGGCCGTCGCTACCAGGAATGCTTCCTGCTGAACCTTCGTAGGAATCGGAATCGGCACGGTGTCATAGGTGGCAACTTCAATTTCGTAGGGGAAGGGATGATTGGCTACAGCTGTCGGGAGTGATTTGAGGCGGTCTTTCACCTCGTCAACGGTCATGGTTGTACCGATTTCCTCTTCGCCCTCGCCGCCCTTCTGATAGAACACCACATGCAGTTCGGCCCGCGACTGGGACTGATCCTTGTGCGCGTTGAATTTGCCGCTGAAGGAGCCGCCAGCGATCACCCCGTTGATCTCCGCCTGCAATGTCACCGCAAGATCGGTCTGCACGGCCGTATCCAGTGACGTGATTCGGAGTACCGCGAAAAATTCCCCGCCGCGAAATTGTCCCCGTACGAACGAGTCCCCGTAGGCCCTGGAAAACGCATCAAACTGACTGGCTGTCAGCAGGTCTTTCGCGTCTTGCTTGATGCGAAAGTTTCGTCCGCGCACGACCTGGTTATTGACGACCATTTTCGCCACGACGAACGTTGAAACGGAGTTGTAGGAGGTACTCTTCGAAAAGTCGACCTTGAGGCTTGCAGATGCAAACCCGTAGCGCCCCTGCGCTTCCGCGGATACGCCCAACGACTCCATCAGCGACTCATGTGTTGTGATGATTTCGGCGGTTGCCTTGGCCTCCTGTCCGGACAGACGTGACGGTTCGTCAAAGTCCAAGGCGGTGCCTATGGCCAGGCCGCTGTCACTGTTGAACCCCATCCCGATGTCTTCCCCGTTGTAAGCCAGGACGCGCACTTGGGGTAGTGGTGTGCTCATAACCCAGACCTTCCTCCGTGCCGACCGCATGCCATAACAGGCCCCACGCAACGACGTGCTGGCCTCAACAATCCAGGCCTGTTCCGGCGTTCGGCTGCCGGTGTCCGCGGCTGAGCTAATTATGGACGACGCCGCCTGCCTCGTCACGATGTCCAGGAATCACCCGCGGCAGAAGAATTCCGCCTTCCAGCGCGGCCAGAGCTTGGTCTGATTCCGTCCTGGCGGGCTCTTGGCCGTGTCGCCGCCCCTAGAGCCGGGCGCGCAGTCCGGCGATGATCACTTCGAGCCCGAAGTCAAAGGCTTCTTCTCCCCGCTGCCGGGGTGGTCCGGCATGTTCGAGCGCGCGTGTGAGCGCCGGAAACCCCTCGCCCGACGGCGCCCACACGACGTCGGGCGCGGCCAGATCAAGGGCCGCACCGAGGGCGAAGCTGTCGATGGTCGTGATGGCCGAGACGACATCCTTGCCCTCAAAGCCAGCGCCCTCCAGCGCCAGGGCCAGATCCTCATACAGGCCGATGACCTTGACGTCCTGCACCGTCTGCAGGACCATCAGCGGCGCCAGCCTGGGATGCCGGGCGAACGCGTCACGGTAGGCGCGGATCACTACACGGAGGGTGTCTTCCCAGCTCAGCCCCTGAAGTGCGGGATATGGGGTCTCGCTGATGATGCGCCGGCGCATCAGCTCAAGGATCTCCTCCCGTCCGCTGACGTGGTTGTAGATCGATGACTGGCTGACTCCGATGCGCCGCGCCAACTTGGGCAGGCTGAAGTCGCCGGTCTCATCGACCAGTTCGAGGCTGGCGGTTACGAGTCCGTCGATGGATATCAGCGGAGCGAGCGGGCGGCCCATGGGATTCTCCAATCAAGTGGCTCCTAAGAACCTACACAATTTTTGGGACTCAGTATTGTGCGCCGGGTCACAGGGACCCATAATAAACGAAAGGCTATCGTTTATGAGAGCTCCTGACCCTCCAAAGGAACCCCCACATGTCCGACACCCAAACACAGCCGTCCAAGACGGCGGCCGAGAACGGCCTCAAACGCAATGCCATCGGCACAGGCGGCATCGCCTTCCTGGTCATTTCCGCGGCCGCCCCGCTAACCGTGATGGCCGGCGTCGCTCCGGTTGCCATTGCGACCGGCGGTATCGGTGCCCCCGCCGGCTATCTGATCGCCGGCGCGGTCCTCACGATCTTTGCCATCGGCTTCATGGCCATGACCCGGCACGTCAAGGCTGCCGGAGGCTTTTACACCTACATTTCACTGGCCATGGGCAAGACGGTGGGCCTGGCCTCCGCCGTGCTGGCGATTGTCTCGTACAACTGCCTGCAGATCGGCGTTTACGGTCTCTTTGCGGTGCAGACCCAGTCCATGCTTCATTTCATCTTCGGTCTCGACGTCCCTTGGCCGGTCGTGGCGCTCAGCGCCGTGGCCGCCGTGTGGTTCCTCGGCTACCGCGGCATTGATGTCGGCGCCAAGGTGCTCGGGGTCCTGCTGGTCGCCGAAACCGCCATCCTCGCAGTGATGGGCGCGGGCATCCTCTCGCACGGGGGTGCCCACGGGATCAGCGGCTCCTCCTTCACCCCGGAGAATGCCTTCAACCCTGGGGTACTGGCAATTCTGGGCATCTGCTTCGCCGCGTTCATGGGGTTCGAGTCCACCGTTCTGTACCGGCGGGAGGCGCGGAATCCGGACAAATCCGTCCCCCGGGCGACCTTCATCGCTGTGGGCTTCATGTCCGTCTTCTACGCCTTCATTGTGTGGACCGTGGTCCAGGCGTACGGTGACGGCGACGTGGTCCAGGCGGCGGGACAGCTTTCCAACGGAATGTTCTTCGCGACCATCAACCAGTACGTCGGCCCATGGGCCGAGGTGGTCATGTACGTCCTGATTGTCACCAGCGTCTATGCCTCCCAGTTGGCGTTCCACAACGCCATCAACCGCTACGTCTACATGCTGGCCCGCGACGGCGTCCTGCCGGCGTTCCTGGGCAGGACCCACTCCAAATACAAGTCCCCGCACCGTGCCGGCCAACTGCAGTCCTTGCTCGCCGCCGTCGTGATCATTGTCTGTGCAGTCCTCGGCGCAGACCCATACCAGCAGCTGCTGATCTGGGTAAACACGCCCGGCATCTTTGGCATCGTCGGGCTGCAGGGCCTGGTCTCCGTGGCCGCCTTCATCTACCTTCGCCGGAACCCCGCGGCGGTAACGAACCGCCTGGTCGTTCCGCTGAGTATCGCCTCCGCCGTCCTGCTCTTCGCCGTCGTCGCCATGATCGCGGTCAACATCGAGCTGCTCACCTTCGCCGACACCCTGACCAACACCATTATTTTGCTGGTCACTCCTGCCGTCTTCCTGGCGGGATTCCTCACCGCCCGCAGGCTGCGCACCCGGCGGCCCGCGACCTTCGAACGCATAGGAAGTTTTGAAATCCATGAATCCTGATCTGATCCTGCTCGCCGACACCGTCCACACGCTGGACGGCACGCCGGAACCGGTGCAGGCGGTGGCCGTAGAGGACGGCCTGATTGCCGCCGTCGGCAGCCGCACCGACGCCAGGGACTGGCGGACGGCCCGGACCCAGGTGCTTGACCTGGGTGCTGCCACGCTGACGCCAGGGCTGGTGGACAGCCATATCCATCCGGTCCTTGGCCTCGATATGACCGGCGGCCGGGATCTCTCCGGCGCCCGGACCCTCGCCGAGGTGCGCCAACTATTGCACGCTGAGGCCGCCGCCCCCGCACCGGGCGGATGGGTGCGGGGTTGGGGGCTGGACCCCAACGTCTTCGGCTCATCGCGCGTGCACCGGGAGGCTGTCGACGACGTCGTCGCCGGACGCCCCGCCCTGATCCGGCTCTTCGACGGACACTCGGCGCTGGCCAGCGTCCGCGCCCTGGAGCTTGCCGGCGTCACCGGCCCGCGAGTCTTTGAACAGGCCGCCGAAGTAGTCTGCGACGGCAACGGGGTGCCGACGGGACTGCTGCTGGAGGCGGCGGCCGTAGACCTTGTGGAGCGGCACGCGCCGACGCAGCCGTTCGCAACCCGGAAATCCCGGCTGGCGGAACTGCTCCGCCGCTTTGCCCGCTCGGGTCTCACCGGCGGACACGTCATGGACCTCGGCGCGGGATCGCTCGAACTCTACCGCGCGCTGGAGAACGACGGCGACCTGCCGCTGCGGCTGCGCTGCGCCGCCTGGTGCATGCCCGGAAGCGGAGAGACGGAGTGGGCCGAACTTGCGATGATGCTCCGGGAGGGCGGCCGCCGCTGGTCGGTGGATGCCATCAAGCTCTTCGTGGACGGAACCATTGACAACGGCACGGCCTGGCTCTTCGAACCGGACTCCTACGGCCAATCCACCGCCCCCTTCTGGCCGCGCCCGCAGGAGTATGCCGAAGCAATCCGATACTTCGCCGGTCGCGGCATTCCGACTGCGACCCACGCGATCGGGGACGCCGGCGTGGCACATGTGCTCGACGCCCTGGAATCGCTGCCTTCCTCGACTCCCGCGACGGTCCACCGGGTGGAGCACATTGAATCCATCCCGGACAACCTGATCAAGCGCTTCGCCCGACTGGACGTCGTGGCGAGCATGCAGCCGAGTCACTGCACCCACTACTCACGGGCGGACCACACCGACAACTGGTCCACGCGGCTGGGCAGGGAGCGGGCCGACCGCGCCTGGCGCTGCCAGGACCTGCGCAAGGAGGGAGTGACTCTGGCCCTGGGGTCGGACTGGCCCATCGCACCGTTCGAGCCGTTGCCGATCATGGCCGACGCCCGTTTGCGACGGCGTGCCGGCCAGCCGGACGAGTCGCCCATCGGGCCAAGCCAGGCGCTCACAGCCCTCCAGGCCCTGGAGGGCTACACCTCGCACGCCGCGCGCGCGGCGGACCTATTCCACAGCACCGGATCGATATCGGTCGGCAAACGCGCAGACTTCACTGCCTTTGAATGCGATCCGCTAACAGCAGACCCCGATGAATTGGCCGGCAGCAACATCCTGGGCACGGTCGTGGACGGAGATATCCAATTCATGCTCGACCGGGTGGAATAGCACAGCGACTGTAAGCACAACGGGCGGGTGGAATGCTCAACCATGGGCTTTTCCACCCGCCCCATCGAGTTGCGCGGCATATTTGTTCACACTCCCCTCACCCGGTTGACAGCCTCACGGCCTTGAGCCAATAATGAACGTCATTCATTTATTTGCACGCTCCTCTGCCGCCTGCACACCGGCAAGCGGCGTCGCAGGCCCGCCGTCAGGGCGTCAGCCCCACCACTGGGGACGGTGCGCTGGCCGCAAGAAGCACGTCCGGGCCCGGAAACGGACGTCATCGTGCGTGGACTTGCACCGCACCAACACATTCCTCGAAGAAAGGCGACATCATGAGCGACGATCACGACTGGAGCAACCTGGTCGGCCGGCCGGTGGAGGTATGGAAGGACGGGCATCTCATCCGGACCGGCTATGTGGACGACGTCGCCCAGGCTGCAGGCGCCCTATGGCTCGCAGGCCACGGCGCGGACAGGCGGGCCCTCTATCAAAAGGCGGACGGCTATTCCGCCAAGCCGGTATGCGAGGCGGCGCCGTGAATCTCTTGGCCGGTACCGAAACCGTGCAGAGCATTGAGGTCCTCGCCCAGGACCGGGAGTCGATGGACCGCGGTCTCAATGCCGCGGTGGAACTGATGACGGAAGTCGCTGTCGGGCTCGCCGCCCATGGCATCCTTGTGAGCCGCCTTGACGACAGGCTCTTCCGCGTCGGGTTGAGCGAGCTTGTCCCCTTCGGCTACACGGAACAGCGCGACTGCCGACCGTGATTCCCTGCCGTCCGCACCGCATCGAAGGCGGTGGCGCGCGGCCCCCATCAGGCGGCCGCCGCGGCTGAGGCAGAAAGGCATCAGCCCTGGGAGGAACCCAGCCGCTGTAGCGAACCGCGCGCCGCACCCACCATCCCTTCGACCGCGCGGGCCAGGTGGGTGCCGCGGTCATTGACGCCGTCCCAGCGCACCAACGCCTGGGCGTTCAGCCCGTCGACCATCCCCAGAATCTGCCAGGCGACGGATGCGGCGTCGGAGGTCTCGAACTCACCGGCCGCGATACCGGCCTCCACCACGCCTTGCAGCATGGCCTGCCAAGCGTCCATCTGATCGCGGACGCATACCGCCAAAGCCTCGTTGCGCCGGCCCATGGTCCAGGCATCCACCCAGACCGCCGTGACGTCCAGGCGACTGCTGTCCAGCAGCGTGTCCAAAAGGTAGGCGAGCTGCCCGCGGGCTGACGGCATCCCGTCCAGGGTTGCCTGCACTTCCGCCGCCTCCGCCGAGACGATGCCGGTGAAAGTGGACGCCACAAGGGCCTCGACATTGGGCTGGTAATGCGCCACCAGGCCGGAAGCCACCCCCACCCGAGCCGCCACGTTGCGCAGGGTGATTGACCCGAGCCCCTGCTCCAGGGCAATAGTCCGGGCCGCCTCTGAAATTTCACTGGCGCGTTCCCCTGGCGCCTTTCGGACGGCGCGTTTCCTCTGCGTGCTTGACATCACCTAACAGTCTAGAGTAATTTTCAACGTTATTGATCGTTTGATCAATAACGGCTTGGCGTCGACCCTATGCGCGCCCCTCATTGGGGAGGAGGCGTGCAGTGCCGGCGCAACAAGGACTAAGGAGCCCTTCTCATGGCGTGGAGAATGCCCGCTGAAACCGCACCTCACGATCGAACCTGGATGGCGTTCCCGCGCACCGGGCTGACCCTGGGCGACGACGCCGCTTCAGCCGAGGAAGCCTACGCGGCCTGGACGGCCGTCGCCCACGCGGTTGCCGAATTTGAGCCGGTCACCATGGTGGTGGATCCCAGCGAACGGCAGCGGGCTGCCGACATGCTGGGCAGCGGCATAGAACAGCTTGAAGCCCCGCTCGATGAGTTCTGGATGCGCGACGTCGGACCGACCTTCGTCGTCGACGACGAACGTCCCGGCGTCCTCGGCGCGGTGGACTGGGTCTTCAACGGCTGGGGTGCACCCAAGTGGTCCGAATGGGAGAAGAGCGCCGGGATGGCGCGCTTCGTGGCCGCAAAGTCCGGTGCTGAGCTCGTCAGCTCTCTGCTGGTCAACGAAGGGGGCGCCATGCACGTCGACGGCGAGGGCACCGTGCTCGTGACCGAAACCGTACATCTGGACCCGGGACGGAACCCGTACGCGGACAAAGCCCGCGTCGAAGCAGAGCTGGCACGCACCATCGGCGCCCGCAAGACCGTCTGGGTGCCGCGCGGCCTGACCCGCGACTACGAGGATCTGGGCACCCGCGGCCACATCGACATGGTGGCCACCCTGCCCTCCCCCGGCCGGGTCCTGCTCCACACCCAGATGAATCCGGAGCATCCTGACTACGAGGTCAGCCGCACCCTGCAAGCGTTCTTCGAAACCCAGACGGACGCCGCAGGCAGGCCGTTCCGGATCCTCCCGCTGCCGGCCCCGCAGACACTGCGCGACGAGGAAGGCTACGTGGACTGGAGCTATGTCAACCACCTTGTGGTCAACGGCGGCGTGATCGCCTGCGGCTATGGCGAAGAGAGGGCGGACGCGATGGCCGCGGAAATCCTTGCGGAGGCATACCCGGGGCGCCGCGTGGTGACCGTGGACGCCCGCCCGATCCTGGCCCGCGGCGGGGGCATCCACTGCATCACCCAGCAGCAGCCCACGCTCGACGGGCCGGTGGCATGATGGCGGCCTTCGACGTCGTCGAGGCGTCCATCGCCCAGTTGCGTGAGGCTTTGGAGTCCGGCCGGGCCAGCAGTGAGGAACTCACCCGGGCATACCTTGACCGCATCGCAACCTACGACAGCAACGGCATCACGCTGAACTCGCTCGTCGTCATGAACCCCGATGCGCTGGCGGACGCCCGGGCCTCTGACGAACGCCGGGCCGGGGGGTCGACGCTCGGCCCGCTGGACGGCATCCCGTACACGGCCAAGGACAGCTATCTGGTGAGGGGCCTCACCGCCGCGGCCGGTTCGCCTGCTTTCGAGCATCTCGTGGCACAGCGCGACGCGTTCACCATCGAACGCCTGCGGGCGGCAGGCGCGGTGCTCATCGGCCTCACAAACATGCCGCCCATGGCCAACGGCGGCATGCAACGCGGCGTCTACGGCCGCGCCGAGAGCCCCTACAACGCCGATTTCCTCACGGCGGCATTCGGCTCCGGCTCCTCCAACGGTTCTGGCACCGCGACGGCGGCAAGCTTCGCGGCCTTCGGCCTCGGGGAGGAGACGTGGTCCAGCGGGCGCGCGCCGGCGTCGAACAACGCGCTGTGCGCGTACACACCCTCGCGTGGGGTCATTTCCGTCCGCGGCAACTGGCCATTGGTGCCCACCATGGATGTGGTGGTACCGCACACGCGTTCCATGGCGGACCTGCTCGAGGTGCTCGACGTGATCGTGGCCGACGACGCACAGACCCGCGGCGACTTCTGGCGGGTCCAGCCGTGGGTGGACGTCCCGGCCGCCTCGTCGCTCCGCCCCTCCTCCTACCCTGCGCTGGCACCGGCAGATGCCCACGAGGCACGGTCGGTGTTGAAGGGCAAGCGGCTGGGCGTGCCGCGGATGTACGTCAACGCCGACCCCGACGCCGGCACCAGCGACAAACCCGGCATCGGTGGGCCGACCGGCCAGCGCATCCATACCCGCGGCTCGGTCATGGACCTGTGGGAAGCGGCACGGCGCGATCTCGAGGCGGCCGGCGCCGAGGTTGTGCTGGTCGACTTTCCGGTGGTATCCAACTATGAAGGAGACCGCCCCGGGGCACCCACGATCGCCACGCGCGGCCTGGTGAGCCCGGAATACCTGCAGCGGGAAATCATGGATCTCTCGGCCTGGGCCTGGGAAGACTTCCTCGCAGCAAACGGCGACCCTGCCCTGAACACCCTGGCTGCGGTGGACGGCGCAACGATCTTCCCCCATCCGGACGGCGCGCTACCGGACCGCTATACCGGCTTTGATGACGACATCGCCAACTACCCGGGACACATCCGCGAGCACGGCGCCGCATCGTTGACGGACATCCCTCATCTCGAAGGCGGCGTGCGGGGCCTGGAGGAGACCCGCCGCGTGGACCTGGAGAAATGGATGGACAGACTCGGACTGGACGCCGTGCTGTTTCCCGCCGCCGCGGACGTCGGGCCTGCCGACATGGACGTCAACGAGGCCTCGGCAGATCTCGGATGGCGCAACGGCGTCTGGGTCGCCAACGGCAACCTCGTGCCGCGCCATCTGGGCATCCCGACCGTCTCGGTGCCCATCGGCAGGATGGCCGACACCGGCATGCCCGTTGGGCTGACCCTCGCGGGCCGGGCTTACGACGACACCTCGCTGCTGAGCCTGGCCGCCGCGTTTGAGGCAACGGGTTCCCGCCGGACAACTCCCCCACGGACGCCCCGGCTGACGTAAGCGAGACCGGTCATATCCGGATTGAGTACTTGGCCGGCGGTCTATTCCGTCAGGTGCGGTGCACCCAAAGCGTTGTAGCCGTGCGGGTTGTTCTTCTGCCAGCGCCAGTGGTCCGCGCACATCTCATCCACAGTCCTCGTGGTGGACCAGCTCAGGTCCGCCAGGGCCGAGGCCGAGTCGGCCCAGAAGGCGGGGAGGTCGCCGGCGCGGCGTCCGGTGAGCACGTAAGGGATCGGACGGCCCGCGGCCTTCTCGAAGGAGTGCAGGACTTCGAGCACGGAGGAGCCCTTGCCCGAGCCGAGGTTCCAGCGGAAGACGCCGGCGCGGGCCGCCACGTGGTCGAGCGCGGCGACGTGTCCTTCGGCCAGGTCCACCACGTGGATGTAGTCGCGCAGACAGGTGCCGTCCGGGGTGTCGTAGTCGCCGCCGAACACCATCAGCTTCTCGCGCCGGCCCACCGCCACTTGGGCGATGAACGGTACAAGGTTGTTGGGAATGCCCTGCGGGTCCTCGCCGATCCGGCCGGAAGGATGGGCGCCGACGGGGTTGAAGTACCTCAGGAGGGCGATGTGCCAGCGGCCGTCCGCTGCTCCGAGGTCGGCAAGGATGTCCTCGATCTGTTCCTTGGTCCGGCCGTAGGGGTTGTTGGCGCCGATCTCCATCTTCTCCACGTAGGGGATCGGGTTGTGTTCGCCGTATACCGTCGCCGAAGAGCTGAAGACGATCGAGCGGACATTGTGCCGCTCCATCGCCCGGAGCAGGTTCAGGGTGCCCACGAGGTTGTTGTGGTAGTACATCAGGGGCTCCCGGACGGACTCCCCGACGGCCTTGAGACCGGCGAAGTGGATGACGGCATCCACCAGGTATTCGGTGAAGACGGCATCCACCGCCGACTCATCAACCAGGTCCACCCGGCGGAAGGCCACGGGCTTGCCGCTAAGCTCGGCAACCCGGCGCAGCGATTCCTCGCTGGAGTTGACCAGGTTGTCGATCACCACCACCTCATGGCCGGCTTCCTGCAGGGACAGAACGGTGTGCGAACCGATATAACCGGTGCCCCCGGTGACCAGGATTCTCATTGGATGCGCTCCGCTCCGGCCGCCGGGGTGACGGTGAAGATTTCCGGCCGGGTCAATCCCGCCTCCGTAAAGGCGCGGACGACGGCGTCGCGGACGTCCTGCTCGTGCTCCACGGGAGTCAGGGCGATCGCCGAGCCACCGAACCCGCCGCCGGTCATGCGGGCACCGATGGCGCCGTGGGTCCGGGCCGTGTCCACGGCGAGGTCGAGCTCGGGGCAGGAAATCTCAAAATCGTCGCGCATTGAGGCGTGGCTGGCATCGAGAAGGTGACCGATATGGGCCGGTCCCTGGGAACGGAGGGTGTCCACCGTCTGCAGAACGCGGTCGTTTTCGGTGACGATGTGGCGGACCCGCCGGAAGGTGGTCGGATCGAGCACCTCGCTGGCGTTCTGAAGGTCGGCGACGGCGACATCCCGCAGGGCACGGACGCCCAGGACCTCGGCGCCGAGCTCGCAGGAGGCGCGGCGGGAGGCATAACCGCCGTCGGCGTGGGAGTGCGAGACTTTCGTGTCGATGACGAGCAGGACCAGCCCCGACTCCTGCGCCTCGAACGGCACGAGTTGAACGGATTGGTCCCGGCAGTCGAGGAAGACGGCGTGGCCGCTGGTGCCGCGCAGTGATGCCGACTGGTCCATGATGCCGGTCGGCGCGCCGACAAACGCGTTTTCGGCGTGCTGGGTCAGCAGGACCATCTCCTGGGCCGAAAGCCCTGCACCGGTGAGTTCGTTGAGGGCCGTCACGACGGCGCATTCAATCGCGTGGGAGGATGACAGCCCCGCCCCCAGCGGGACATCGGAGTCCAGCAGCAGATCGAAGCCCGGAACCTCGACGCCGCGCTGCTGCAACGCCCACACGACGCCCAGGGGGTACTTGGCCCAGCCGGGCGCGCGGCCGGGCGCCAAGGCCGCGGCGCTGGCCTCCACAATGCCGTCGTCGCCGGAGGTGGACAACAGCCGGACAGTGGAGTCGTCCCGGAGCCGGACCGCCGTCGTCGCCCGCTTGTCGATGGCGAAGGGCAGCACGAAGCCCTCGTTATAGTCGGTGTGTTCACCGATCAGGTTCACCCGCCCGGGGGCGGCCCAGACGCCGTCCGGGGCGGCCCCGAAGGCGGCCTCAAAGCGGCTGATCAGGCTGTCCGGATGGGCGTCCGCGCGAGTGGTCGTGTTCATACAGGGGCGCCTTCCGGGGTCAGGGTGGTGCGGGTTGCGGTGCCGGCCGGTTTGCCGGCGACGTCACTGGCCACTTCACTGGCCACTTCCCGTAGCCGGGCGGCGACCGATTCGGGAGTAGTGTCGTTGATGTAGGCCCCCATCGCCGCTTCGGAGCCCGCCAGGTACTTGAGCTTGTCGGCGGCGCGCCGGGGGGAGGTCAGCTGCAGATGCAGTTGGCCGGCCCGGCGCATCTCCGTCTCCAGAGGGGCCTGGTGCCAGGCCGCAATGTAGGGGGTCGGCGTCGGGTACAGGGCGTCGAAGCGCCGCAGGAGATCCGGGTAGAGGTGCGCCAGCTCATCGCGTTCGGCCCCGCTCAGCGCGGCCAGATCCGGAACCTGACGGTGCGGGACGAGGTGGACTTCCAGCGGCCAGCGCGCGGCAAACGGCACATAGGCACTGAAGTGTTCGCCCTCCAGGACCATGCGGCTGCCGTCACTGCGCTCGGCCTGCAGCACGGACGCGGCGAGCGTCGCCGTGCCGTCCGAAGCCTCGAAGTACGCGCCGGCCGCGGCGGCCAGAACGGCGGCACGCGGCGTCACGTAGGGGTAGGCGTAGATCTGCCCGTGCGGGTGGTGCAGGGTGACGCCGATCTCGGCGCCCCGGTTTTCAAACGGGAATACCTGCCGGATGCCGGGCAGCGCGCTGAGGGCCTCGGTCCGGTGGGCCCAGGCGTCAATCACGGTCCGTGTGCGGCGCCAGCCCAGTTCGGCGAAGGACCCGGTGTGCTCCGGGGTGAACGCCACCACCTCGCAGCGGCCCACGGCCGGCGTCGAGGTTCCCCAGGCAAGTGCCGCCGGGAGCTCGCTCGTGGCCGGCCCGAGCGAGGGGAAGCGGTTTTCAAAGACAGCGACGTCGTAGTCCGGAGCCGGAATCTCGGTCAGGTTGGCCGGCGTCGTCGGGCAGATCGGGCACTGGTCCGCTGGCGGCAGGTGCGTACGGGACTGCCGGTGAGCGGCGACGGCGACCCATTCCCGGCTGAGCGCGTCGAAGCGTAGCTGGCCCGGGTCGGGGCGGACGGGCAGTTCGCGGTGGTCCGTCAGGGATTCGGGGGACCGTTCCGCTGTGCCGGCATCGTCAAAGTAGAGGATCTCCCGGCCGTCGGCCAGGAAGGTCGTAGTGATGCATGTCATGTTCATATTTGTACACTAACGTTCGAATAAAAACAATATCGAACAAAGTGAAACATTGCCGGTCCTGCGAGGACGGATCGTTCGCGTTGCGGGTCTCGCCCGTGGCACCAGCACGATCGCGTTTCTGGAGGAGGGGCGCGCATCGACGACGACGGGCCGGGCAGCGGCCGAGGCCGGATAGCCGAACCCGCTCCGAACCGGCTCCGAACCGCAGGGCGGGTGCTTCCCTGGGATCCGTGAATCCCGCCAGCGGCGCTTGCCCGCCGTCGTTCGTTCAGCTGCCTGCTTCTCAGGGATAGGTTGGGATCGCGATGTACTGGTTGATGTTCGTGGACCGGAACGCGTCAAACGACAGCGTCTCCTGGCCGCCCTCCGGATTTCCCACCACCACGGTTTGGTCGGAGGCATTCACGTCCAGCACTGCGTAGGAGTGGTCGGATACGAGTTTGCCGTCGGAGTTTGAGGTCCCCAGCGTGACAAGGCCGTTCGTGAAGTCCTGCTGCACCTGCTCAAAGCTCACTTGCGTCATGGGGCCGCCGGGGTTGCGGTCGACTCCCACTTTGCCGGTGATGGCATAGAGGCCATTGTGCACATCGTGATCCTGAGCGTTGCTGAGGTCCGTGCCTTCGATGCCTTTATAGCTGTTGCCGTTCGCGGCCGCCCAGCCTTTCTCGATAATCGCCGCCCATGAAACGTTCTTGCCACCGATATTTTCGATGCCATTTTCGACGGTTTTGCCGCGGCGATACGGGAGGTCACCGTTGACCGTCACCTGCACCGGATTGGGCACCCCGTCGTACTTGCTGTGAAATGAAATGGTGTAAGTGCCGTCACCATTGTCGTGAACCATGTTTTGAATGGTGTCGGGCTCCCGCGCGGCCACCGTCAGCAGAGCCGCCAGGAAATAGCAATCTCCGACGTCGCCCTGTTTGATATTCGTCAGGTCGCCGGAAATATTCGGCTTACCGGCAGGGTCGAGCGCAAACAGCACCTGATTCGGTACCTTCTGGTAGGTCCCGCGGCTCACCGCGGGATTGGTGCCCGCAGGCCCCGAAGCCTCTGGAGGTGCCGACGCTCCCGGACCCGACGCAGGGTTCGGCATAACGGTCGCCCGGTAAATGAAAACAAGCGAAATTCCAAGAATGACCACCACGGCAATCAGTGAATAAATGCCGATAGCGCGAAATTTAGCTGATCCGAATGCTGCACGTTTCATGTGACGTGCCCTCCCGTTCTGCGGGCTACTGCCTGGGCGGCGACATCGCCGCGTCAAGATCCACCGGCATCCTCGCCGCCGGACCCTGGTTATTGATCAAGTCGCCAACTAATAAACAGCTTGCCGCAGGCAACCAGACCCGCGCAAGGACCGGCGGAGGATCCACAGGCAAAACATATGGAAGTCACAGGGGGACACGGCCTTGCCCGCTCAGGGCTGTGTCCGCGACCTCTGGAGGTAGGCCATCAGACCGGCCAGTTGAGTTGTGGACCATGGCAGGTTGGCGCTAAGGGCCTCACTGTTGTCTTGCCACATGGCCCGTGCCGCGGCTTTGGTTTGGTCGCCGGAGTGAAACATTGAACCCACTTCGTCCCAGGAGCTTGCCCAGTCCTGGACGGCTGGCTCAGAGACCGGTGTGCCGGCCTCCACGTGCCGGAGGCCTTCCTCGACCAGGGCGGCCCACCGGCGTTTGGCTTCCTCGACCCGGTCTTCACTGAGTTCAAGCCTGCGGGCCGCCAGTTCCTGGCGCTGTTCCAGGGTGAAGTGGTTTTCGAGCACCGCGATCATCTCCAACGTTGACATGAATTGTTCCGGGGTCGGCGTTTCCGACCCGTCGAGGCGGGACAGCAGATTCCCTAACCGGTCCTGGAGCATCTGGACCTGCTCGACATGGCGACGAACATGAACCAGTTGCTGTTGCAGGAGTCTCCGCAGTGAAGCCAGGTCATCGTCCGTGGATTGCAGCGCGGTGCCGATTTCGGCCAGTGGCAAACCGAGCATCTGAAGGGCCCGGATCCGGTAGAGCCTCCGCAGGTCCTGCTCGGTGTAGCGGCGGTGGCCGGAAGCCGTTCTCCTGCGTGCGGACAACAACCCGATCTCGTCATAGTGATGGAGTGTCCGGACCGTGACGCCGCACGCTTTCGCAAGTTCACCGATACTCCACAGTGGTTCATGACCGGTTGACTCTGCCATGCAGACAACGCTAGTTCCTGACGTCACGTGAGGTGCAAGAAACGGTCGACTAAGCGGCGCGGGGCGGCAACCCCGCCGCTTCCCGAGCGGACCGGGACTGCCGGCGCAACCCGGCGCCAACGGGAACGACACATCTGGCACGTCCGCCCTCGTGCTGACACACTGAGCCGATGAGTGATCCCCTCCCCCAGTCCCGGCGGCCTGGCATCCGCGCCGCGATGTTCGTGGACTTCGACAACGTCTATACGGGCCTGATGGCCTTGGACCCCGCCGCGGCCAAGAGGTTCGCCGAGGATCCCAAGCACTGGACGGAAGCGCTGGCCGACGGCGGCACAGGTGCGGAATCCCGGCGCTTCCTGATCCGCAACTGCTACCTCAACCCGGTGATCTACTCCAAGTACCGGCCCTACTGGACCCGGGCGGGCTTCCGCGTGATCGACTGCCCCTCCCTCACGCAGCGCGGCAAGTCCAGCACCGACATCAACCTGGTCCTGGACGCGATGGATGCGCTGTCCGGCGCGGCGCATGTTGAGGAATTCTTCGTTGCCTCGGCGGATGCGGACTTCACCTCGCTGGTCCAGCGGTTCCGGGCGGCCGACCGGATGACGACGGTCATCGCGGCCGGGGCTGTGGCGTTCGCGTACCGGGAGATGGCCGACAGTGTGGTGGAGTCCCACGACTTCGTGGCAATCCTCAACGGCACCTCGGCCGAGATCCCCCGCATGGTGCCGTCCGCCGGACTCGCCGCCCCGCTCCGCACCGCGCCGGGTGTTTCCGTGGCCGCGACGACGGCCGCCGACGAGGTCCGGGCCCTGGTGCAGGCCGCGCCGGGGCCGGTGACCGGGGCCGTGGCAGCGCACAGGGCCCTGACGGCTGACCCCTCACTGAAGACCGATTGGGGCGGCCACGGAAAGTTCGGGGCCTGGATCGCGCAGATCGGCCAGGGCGTCCAATACTCGTCGACGCCGTCGCCCGGCTGGGTATGGGACGCGAAGCGGTTCTCGCCGGAGCTGTCCTCGCTGGCCTCCGAAGGCAGGCCGGCGATCGAGGAGCAGGTCACCCGGGTCACCGACGTGCCGGCCCTCTCCGCCGATCAGTTCCGGCAGGTCTTCGTCTCGCTGGAGGCGAAGCTCCGCGAGCACCCCGGCAACCGCAGCGAACTCGCCCGGTCCGTCCGGGACGACTGTGTGGCGGCCGGACAGCCGGTCTCCCGCTCGGCCGTCAACTTCGTGATCCAGGGCGTGGTGTACGCCGGCGGTTCCCTATCCGACGACATGACCGCTAGGGACCTCGCCGCCGCGTGGGCCAGGAACGTCGAAGAGCTCTGCCGTCTGGCGCTCATGGAGTTCGACGACGCCGAGAAGCTCGCGCTCAAGCGCTGGGCCGGCGGCGGGCTGCTGGAGTCGGGCCCGGGCAATTCCCGGACCTAAGGCTGCGCCCCACGCACCAGGACCCCCGGTTGTTGTCTTTCTCCTGCGCTAGCCTTCAGCAAGAACCTCTGCCAAGACTTCAATGAAGGCCGTCTGCACCGCAGGTCTGCGTCGGCCAGCCATCGTCTGAATCTGCGCCTGCCGCTGGTGAAATACCGGATGATCGATAGCCACGAAGACCAGCCCGTCCTCCCCCTCCGGACGAGCCACAAGACGGCTCATCAATGCCGCCCCGGCTCCTGCCCGGGCGAATTCCAAGGCAGCGCTGACCTGATCGGCTGACAGTGCAATCCGCGGCGATATCTGTTCCATCTGCACGGCTATGTCGAAAAGCTCTCGCTGGCTAAGGCCTTTGGCGGGAAGGGTCAGCGGATATGCACACAGTTCGTCCAGGCTCACGCTGCTTCGATCCGCGAGCGGATGTCCTGTGGCTACCACGGCGAAGGCCGGAGCGGCCGCAGAAAACTCAACGGTCACATCACGTTGGAGCCCCAGCGCGTACACAGCGGCGATGTCTGCCTGGCCGTCGACGACCATCCGCGTCGCTCCGACTGAAGAGACCACGTCCAGGTGAAAGTCGACGTCGTGATAGTCCACGGTGAATCGGGCGATCGCCTGGGGAACCCTGCACCTGGCAAGCCCTTCAGAACTGACAACGTTGATAATTCGCTTTTGCCGGTTGTCAAAATCCTGAAGTTCCCGGATCAGCGCCTCTCCTTCGGCTTCACTTCGCCGAGCGTGCGCAAGTAGGAGCCGTCCAGCCTCCGTCAACGTCATTCCTCGCGGATGCCGCGCAAACAGCGTGACGCCGATCGTGCGCTCCAAGTTACTTATCTGCCGGCTAATGGCGGACGCCGACACGTGCTGGGCGATGGCAGCTTCCGTAATTGAACCGGTTCGGGCCACGTCATGAAAATAGAGCAGTGCAGTGGGCAGCATCCTCATTGGCCCCATCTAAGCTCCGGTTTGCCTTGAAGTCAACGCCACTTGATAAAACGATGCTGGTTTGTGAGCTGGCGCACTCCTAACGTTGATTCCGTTCACCCGGCACAAGGCACTATCCCAGGAGCACCGACCATGACCCTTCCGCAGGAAATATCAAGCATTGCAGAGGCATATGTTTCAGACGGACAACTGTTCGAGGAGCTGAAGCGCCTAGTTTCGTACCGGACGGAGAGTGCTACCGCAGCCGGACGAATTGCCTTGAAGGCATATCTAGAAGATGTTCTCGTTCCAGCCCTGGCCGAGCTCGGCTGCGACACTGAGCTTCATCCCCACTGGAACGGCGGGGCCAACTCGTTTCTGATCGGCACCCGATTCGAGTCCGAGGAACTTCCAACAGTCCTTTGCTACGGGCACGCAGATGTTGTCGGTGGTCAGGACGATGGCTGGGACGACGACCGCAGCCCGTGGATTCTCGACGCTGACGGCGACCGCTGGTACGGCCGCGGAACGGCCGACAACAAGGGACAGCATCTGATCAACCTTGCGGCGCTGCGCATCCTGCTGGAAAGCAACGGCCACCTGGGCTTCAATCTGAAGTTCCTGTTTGAATGCGGCGAGGAGATCGGGTCGCCCTCGCTGGGTGAATTTTCCTCGGTCTACAAAGACAAATTGGCAGCGGACGTCTTCATTGCATCAGATGGCCCCAGACTGAGCGCGGACTCGCCGACAATCTTTCTTGGATCGAGGGGCGGAATCACCTTTGAACTGGACGTCAACCTCCGGGCCGGCAGCTACCACTCGGGCAACTGGGGAGGTCTGTTGCGCAACCCGGGGACCACACTGGCGGCCGCCATCGGCACCCTAGTCGACGGGCACGGAAGGATTCTCTTGCCGGAGCTGCTTCCAACAAGCATCCCCGAGTCCGTGCAAACGGCGCTCAACAACATTGCCATTCCTCATGCTCCCGGGGACCCGCACATCGACACTGACTGGGCGGACACCGGCCTCACACCAGCAGAAAGAGTCTACGGCTGGAACGCCCTGGAGGTTCTGGCCCTTGGCTCCGGCGACATCGGAGCACCGATCCACGCGATCCCGGGCTCGGCACGTGCGATACTCCAGCTCCGGTTCGTGGCAGGCACGCCGACGGACGGTGTTGAAGCCACCATCCAGGCCCATCTTGACCACCACGGATTCGAAATGGTGCGGGTGCGCCAAACCACGTTCTTTCCCGCGAGCCGCCTCGACCCCGCCAATCCCTGGGTGGAATGGGCACGCCGTTCCATCCACAGCACCACCGGCATCCTGCCCACGGTGCTGCCGAACATCGGCGGTTCCCTGCCGAATCACGTCTTTGAGGGCATTCTGGGTCTTCCGACGCTTTGGATCCCGCACTCCTATCCCGGCTGCCTCCAGCACGCACCCAACGAACACATGCTGGCATCCATCGCCAGCCAGGGTCTGCAGATCGCCTGCGGCCTCTTCTACGATCTGGGCCAGACCGGCGTCAACGTCGAACTTCCGCTCTCCGCGACCACAGCCTGAGCCAACCAAATACCGGAGCAAAACAATGAACCCTGCACCAAAGGCATCCCCGACAGGAACTGTCGTCGCCGGCCCCAAACCATCAGCCGGCGACCCGTCCCCAAACAGGACGCCCCCGCAAAAAATGGCGTCGCCCGTCCGCGGGATTGCGGCCGCGACGATCGGCAATGCGCTCGAATGGTTCGACATGTCCATCTACGCGCTGCTGGCCATCTACATAGGAAGGAACTTCTTCCCATCCGATAATCCTGCCACCGGGGTCATCCAGGCTTTCGCAGTTTTCGGCGCGTCCTATCTGATCCGCCCGTTGGGTGGCCTGGTCCTTGGCTCCTATGCCGACCGGAAGGGCCTCAAAAAGGGTCTGATGCTGACAATCCGCCTCATGGTGCTGGGAACCGCGCTGATCGCGTTCATGCCAAACTATGATTCCATCGGCATTCTGGCGCCCATTGGGATCATCGTGGCACGTCTCATTCAAGGCTTCTCCGCCGGCGGTGAATTTGGCGCGGCAACGTCCTATCTCATCGCGCAAAACTCAGAACGCCGCGGATTCCTGGGAAGCTTCCAATTCGCCAGTCAGGGTCTGGGATCGCTGACCGCAGCAATCTTCGTTGTCGCGCTCACAACGGTGGTGTCAAACGAGGACATGATGTCCTGGGGCTGGCGGATACCGTTCGTCTTCGGACTTCTGGTTGGACCTGCCGGCTACTACATCCGCACATTCGTCGACGAAGCACCCATAGACCACGGGCCCGATCCGGAACGCCACGAGCCGATCCGCGACCTCTTCAAGAGCCAGAAAGTGGGCATCCTTATCGCTGGCGGCGCCCTCGTCGTATCCACTGCAATGAGCTTCATCCTCGACTACATGCCCACCTTCGGCATCCAACAACTCGGGCTGCCCAAATCGTCGTCATTCTTCTGCCTCGTTCTCACCGGCATCATTCTGACTTTCGGAACTCCCATGGTGGGGCACTTGTCGGACAAGTACGGAAGAACCAAAATAATGATTCCTGCAGCTTGCGCCATCGGAATCTCGGTAATTCCGCTGTTCCTTTGGCTCAACGCCGGACGCACGTTCTTCGTCCTGGCCTCCGTCATGGTCATACTCGCGCTACTCAAGGCCATCTATTTCGGTGCTCTGCCGTCGGTCATGTCCGATGCCTTCCCCGCCCGGGCCCGCGCCACCGGCTTGTCATTCAGCTATAACACTGCCGTCGCCGTCTTCGGAGGCTTCACCCCGATGATCGCCGCGTTCCTCGTCCAAGCGACCGGACAGAATATGGCCCCCGGCTACTACATCGCCGCACTCTCCTGCCTCAGTATCGTTGCCCTGGGCTGCGGCCTGAAGTACCGCGGGATCCGATGATAATCGAGAAGCTAAACTCGTCTGACATCCGACCGCTTCCGAGTCCCGCGCGCCCCGCGGGCGTAGGGAGGGCGACGGCGGCACGGCCCGTCGCCGCCCGCTTGCTTCGACGCAACTGGAGTCGAGCGCACTGTTGATCAGCTTACCCACCGGGGTATCCTACTATACCCCCGGGGGTATATAATGATTGTCATCACAGTGATTGAAAAGCACGGAGGCGCCGGAGTCCGGACGCGCAGGCGAAGATGCTGCCGGTACCGGCTCTTCAGCTCTCCGTAGCCCGATCAATCCCCGATACACCCGGCGTCGGCGCCGAAGCGACGCCCGGCTCCCAGAGAGGCGTCTTATCCATGAGCATGCACCACGAGATCCTGATCATCGGCGGCGGCAACGCGGGGCTGAGCGTTGCAGCCCGGCTCCGCAGTGCAGGGCGGACCGATATCGGGGTGATCGAGCCGAGCGAACAGCACTACTATCAGCCCTTGTGGACCCTGGTGGGGGGAGGCTCCGCCAGCCAGGCGGAGACAGTCCGGCCGCAGGCCTCCGTCATGCCCCAGGGGGTGGCCTGGATCAAGGACTCCGCGGCGGACATTGACCCGGAGCGGCGCAGTGTCGCACTCGCCTCCGGCGGTTCGATCACGTACGACTATCTGGTGGTCAGCCCCGGCATCCAGCTGGATTGGGACAAGATCCCTGGCATGGCCGAAGCCCTGGACTCACCAACGGCATCCAGTAACTACCGGTTCGATCTGGCGCCAAAGACCTGGGACTTGATCCGGAACCTGAAGTCCGGAACGGCCGTCTTCACCCAGCCCTCGGGTCCCATAAAGTGTGCCGGCGCGCCGCAGAAGATCGCATACCTGGCCGCCGACTACTGGCAGAAGCAGGGGGTGCTGGACAAGATCCGGGTGGTCATGGTTCTGCCGACGCCGAGCATGTTCGGGGTCAAGGTGTTCGCCGATGAGCTTGAGCGGGTGGTGGCGAAGTACGGCATCGAAGTCCGTTTCAACAGCGAGATGACCTCGGTGGACCCGGCCGCCGGCGTGGCGGTGATTACGGACAACGCGGCAGGTACCGAGGAATCACTGCACTACGACCTGCTCCATGTGGTGCCGCCGCAGTCGGCCCCGGACTGGCTCAAGCGCACCGCGCTGGCAGATCCGGCCAACCCCGCAGGCTACGTGGACGTTGACAAGCACACCATGCAGCACAAGCGGTACCCGGAAATTTTTGCCCTGGGCGACGCCGGGTCCACGCCGAACTCGAAGACCGGCGCGGCGATCCGCAAGCAGGCCCCGGTGCTGGTGAAGAACCTGCTGGGCGTCCTCGAAGGCGCGGCGCCGGAGGCCCAGTACGGAGGGTACGCCTCTTGTCCGCTGACGACAGCACGGGGGAAGATGCTGCTGGCTGAGTTTGATTACACCCTGCAGCCCGCACCCAGCATCCCCTTCATCGACACCACGAAGGAACGCAGCGACATGTGGCTCCTCAAGCGCTATGGGCTTCCGTTTATGTACTGGAACCTGATCCTCAAGGGGCGCGTCTGAGACCGCTGGCAAATCTAACCAAACTACTGCCTGAGTACAGCTAGCACGACGACGGCGGGACCTCCCGCCGTCGTCCGCTTGCGTTTAGCGGGTGTTGTGCAATGCCCTTCGCCTGCCCCGACCCTCGACGAGCCCGCGCGCCCCCTCGACCCCGGCCCCTGCAGACCGATAGAGTTCCCGCATCTGTTCCGGACACTTCTTAGGAGCCCTCGTGCTTAAAGGAATCAGTAGGATGACAGGTGCCGTGGCGGGGCTGGTTCTTTCGCTCGGCATGATCGCACCGTCGGTGGCGGCAGTGGCCGCGGCGGGCTACGACATTAGTTCCGCCTCCAGCCTGCAGGTAGTGGTCAACAAACACCGGCAGCTGAACCCTGCAACGTACGTGCCGGCGCAGCTGGTCAGGGTCCAGGGGGAACGGTTGCGGGCTGAGGCTGCGGACGCCTACAAGCAATTGACCAGGGCCGCCAAGGCGGCCGGCGTGAACATCATTCCCATCAGCGGCTACCGGTCCTTCAGCCAGCAGGCCAGCCTCTATGACAGCTACGTGAGCCAGTATGGACAGGCGACGGCGGATACCTTGGCTGCGAGAGCCGGCTACAGCGAGCACCAGACCGGTCTGGCGATGGACATCGGCAATGCCAGCGGAACCTGCGCCCTGCAAGCCTGCTTCGCGAATACCCCGGCGGGGCAGTGGGCGGCTAAGAACTGCCGGGATTACGGATTCATCATCCGATATCCGGCCGGCGCCGAGGCCACTACCGGCTACACCTACGAGCCATGGCATCTGCGCTATGTGGGAAAGAACGTCGCCCTCGATATGAGCAGCACGGAGACCCTTGAGGATTACTTCGGCCTGGAAGCGGCCCCGGATTATCTCCAGTAAGGCGGTGACGCGCAGATCGTCTATGTAGCCCAGTCGGCGTCGTCGTAGGGGCGTCCGCGGAAGTGGGCGCGGAGGTATTCCCCCACAACGGCAGCTCCCAGATCGCCGGCGTCGGGCGCCACCACCCGGCCGTCGATTCGGCGGGCCATCCGGGCGACGAACCGCTCCACCCCCGGGTCATTGCCCAGCCGGAAGAACGTCGCCTGCACCCCGGCGCGGCCCAGCCGGTCGAGCTCGGCGACCGTGACGCGGATGGTCTCGGCGTCCGGCGGATAGTTGAACCACGAGTCGCCGTCGGCCAGCAGGTGGGCAGTGGGTTCGCCGTCGGTCACCACCAGCAGCACCGGCTGCATGGACGGGTGCTGGCGGAAGAAGCGGCCGGCCAGCAGCAGGCCGTGGTGCAGGTTGGTGCCCTGCTCCCGGAAGGCCGGCAGGGCCGTGAGCTCGCCGATGTCCATGGTC